>CBFIGW010000127.1:0-9287 GCA_965662155.1 Maribacter sp.
ATCTTTTTATATGTGCCTATGTCCAAATTCTAGAAGTAGTGAGGACCTTTGAATATCTAGGTGATAACACAGATGAATAAGGCGATCTTATTTCTGAATATATTCAATACCGTTCTCTTTATAAAGTTAAATGGCTAGGATAAAACTGTTTTCAAAGCCTTATCAAACTGCTTCATATCTTCCATGGTCCCAGTGCTGATTCTTGCCCAATCATAAAATGGTGGAAAAGGTCTCCCTATTAGAACATTTTCCTTTTCCATGGCAGGCATCAGTTCGTTGATATGTTTCCCAGTTTTAAAAAAAACAAAATTGGTATGGGATTTAATATATGGGAGGCCTAAATCACCCAAAGTCTTGTATATGGATTCTTTTGCTTCAATATTTTTCGCAATACTAAATTTATAGAAATCATCATCATCTAAGGCTTGTTTTGCGGCCTCAATGGCCAAAACATTGGTCATTGCCATGACATTCTTTCGTAAACGTCTTGCAATATCTGGCCGTGCTACCAAATACCCGATTCGCATTCCTGCCATACCGTACACTTTGGAAAAAGTTTTGGAAACAATGACGTTCTTGCCTTCCTTTACCAACTCCACCATAGAGGGATAATCTGGTTCTGTGATAAAATCATAGTAAGCTTCATCACTAAAAACCATTGCTTTTTCACTGGTGCGTTCACAGAAATTTTTAAGGGCATTCTTTTCCAATAGAGTTCCCGTAGGGTTGTTTGGGTTACAGATGAAAATTAAACGAGTATTACTGTTTATGCGCTCTTCCATGGCCTTTAAATCATGACCCATTTGTTCATCTACCGGTACACGATGCACATGTGCGCCAAAATTCTCGGCATAGGTAAGCATGGACTGGAAAGTGGGATCGGCAGCAATAAGCTCACCACCTTGTAAACCGTAGGTAAGGCCAACTGCTTTAAGACCTTCGGTAGACCCACCTGTGACCACAATATGATCGGTAGAAACCCCTTCTGTTTCTGCTATACGTTCTAAAAGTGGTTTAAAGACAAAAGAAGGATATCTACATGCTTTGTCAAAAGCTTTCGTAATGGCCGTTCTAACTTTTTGAGAAGGACCAAAAGGGTTTTCATTACTATTAAGCTTTGCAATTTTTAGCAGGTTACCATTTTCTTTTTCAAATGGTTGTGACCATGCTAAAGGGTTAACACCTCCTAAAACGGTGAAACCGCCAGAAAGAGCAAGCGTTTTTAACCATTTTCTACGGTCTATATGATTCATACCTTAACTATTTGTTTTAAAAGGTACAAAAAGAATTGATAAAGTGTTTTTAAGAAAGGATTATTAAATTCTTGGATTCATTTTCCTACATCAGCAACTCTTCATTATTTTGGTTGGAGTTGTCCTCCTTTGATGGATTAAAAATATCCTTTAAAATATACGCGGTAACAATGGTTAAACCAATAGTTAATGCCGGAATGGCATATTCCCAATGTAGGAGATGCATAAGTCCGCCAACAATGATGGTTAATACACCAACTACCATGGCAAAATTCCAAATGACTTCCACTAAGCTGTTTTTTGCTTTTCGGTCATCATCCATAAAATAGGCAGTACCTTCCATAGCAAACCATGTAATAAAGGTGATAGCGGTGCCAATCTGGAAAAGTAAGGTATAAGGGAAATCTAAAATTCTAAGAAGCCCATTTGTAGTCCAGAAAAGAACTAAAATCATTTTTATGTAGGCAACAGGTTTTTTGTTCTGTTTTTTTCCAAATCTTATAGAATAAAGAATACCAATGGTTAAAAACGAAGTGAAAATTATACCTGCCGCGTAAGGGATATGTAGAATTCTTAATAAAAACCCTATTAGTAAAGTTACCAGGGCTACCCTAATGGGTATTTTTAAAACTTTATCATTTTTCATGGTATTGGTTTTTAATTATATCGCCTTAATATTTGCCTTTAATCCTTCCATAATTCCAACAATATTCTTAACAGTTTCTTTTAAATAATACCTAACGACAATGTGTGGAATACGAATTGTCGTAAAACCATTTTTAAAAGAATGCATTGCTTCCTCTAGATTATTAATAGCTTGTTCTTCCGTTAATTTCTCATATTCGGAGTCGATTTCTATATTCAATTTCACTCTTGAAATAGCTATATCAATGGATTTTTTTCCATCCCACCATTCAAGCATTGCATTTACACCAACTTCCTTAAGTCCATAGTATAGCTGTATGGCTTCTAATGGTGTGTTGTTTTGTTGTATTAATTTTTGCATGCGCTCATGATGTTGGACACATAGTTCAACACCAAGACTATCCATTGCATTTTTGTGGTCTAAATAGTCAAGCTCTTTTTTACATTCTAAACAAATCATTAAGTAGGTTAAATTTTTGGTTCGGGGATAATAATAACCAATGTTTTTTGGAATTATTATGTTCTGTCGATGAATGACACCCTACTTTTAGACGAACGGTAATTTTTTAGATAAACGGCGTTTGAAAATGTTAAAACTGTTGTGAAAATCACTTTTGATATGGGGAGATTTTAAGATTATTGCAATTATATTTACAGAATACCATAATGTGATTATATGTTTAAGAAATTAGGTCCGGGTGTTTTAATAGCTGCAGCGTTTATTGGCCCAGGTACGGTTACTGTTTGTATTTTGGCAGGTGTTGGTTTTGGCAACGCACTGTTATGGGCAATGTTATTGTCTATTATTGCTACTATGGTTCTACAAGAAATGTCTGCCAGATTAGGAATTATTACCCAACAGGGACTCGCCGATGTAATTAAACATGAGTTAACAAATACTTGGTTACGATACAGCGTTATTGGGGTAATCCTTGCTGCCATAGTCATAGGGAATGCCGCCTATGAAGCGGGTAATATTGGTGGTGGAACTTTAGGTTTGGAAGCTTTATTTGGCACGGAATATACCAGCTATTATCCTTTTGTGATTGGTGGATTGGCCTTTTTGCTCTTATATATTGGCAACTATAAAATACTGGAAAAGGTTTTTGTGACTCTGGTTCTCCTTATGAGCCTTTCATTTGTAATTACGGCTATTATTACCAAACCAGATATTGTCGAAATTCTTAATGGCCTACTCATTCCAAATGCACCTGATGGTAGTATTCTCACCATAATAGCACTTGTAGGTACTACCGTAGTTCCTTACAATTTATTTTTGCACGCTTCTATTGTTAGTGAAAAATGGAAAAGTAAAGATGAACTCAGGCATGCTAAAAGGGATACTTACATTTCTATAGCCTTGGGAGGCCTGGTATCTTTATGTATTATTATAGCTGCTTCTGCCATAGGTGAGATTGAAGTGAATAATGTATTGGATATGACCAAGGGATTAGAACCTTTATACGGGTCTTTTGCAAAATATTTTATGGGAATAGGTTTGTTTGCAGCCGGAGTAACCTCTGCTATTACAGCTCCACTGGCAGCTGCTTATGTAGCTAAAAGCTGTTTTGGCTGGAAGAATGAAATGAAAAACACCAAATTTAGATTGGTATGGATGTCTATATTGTTCATAGGGGTTGTTTCTTTATTGTTTAAAATAAAGCCGATAGAAATAATAAAATTTGCCCAAGTGTCAAATGGTATGCTTTTGCCAATAATAGCTATATTTTTACTTTGGGTAGTAAATAAGACCTCGGTAATGGGGAAATATAAAAACACTAGGTTTCAAAATATTGTTGGTATTGGTATTATTCTATTATCTTGTTTTTTGGGTGTAAAAAGTATTCTGAAAGTTTTTGGACTGTTTTAAATGGAAAGAATTGTAATTGATATTAATTGTGATCTTGGAGAGGGAATAGGAAACGAAACCCAGTTAATGCCGTTTATAAGTTCTTGCAATATTGCCTGTGGCGGACATGCAGGCGACATGGATACAATGAATGATGTTGTTAACTTGGCCAAAGAGAATAAAGTGAAAATAGGAGCACATCCTTCTTATCCAGATAAAGAAAATTTTGGAAGATTAACAATGGATTTAAATAAGGGTAAGTTCAAATCAGCGATTCAAACCCAAATAGCGAATTTGGTTTCTATTTGTGACTCACAAAATGTTAAAATGCATCATATCAAACCACATGGGGCGCTTTATAATGATTTGGCTAAAAATGAAAATTTGGCTTCATTGTTTTTAGAAACTATTGAGAATTATAAATCAAGATGTTTTTTATACCTTCCATATGCTTCGGTTATAGAAAAGTTGGCAATAGATCAAAACTTTAAAACAAAAAGAGAGGCTTTTGGCGATCGCAGATATAATTCGGATTTAAGTTTAGTTTCTAGAAAGTTGGCCAATGCTGTTATTGAAGAACCTGCCAAGGTTATGGCACAGCTTGTTAAAATACTAAAATATAACTATGTTGAAACTGTGTCCCATGATAAAATAAGTATGAAAGCAGATACTATTTGTATTCACGGAGATACCACAAGTGCTTTACAAATATTGATGTATCTTTCTAATGAATTACCTAATTATAATATTTTTTTGGATAAATGAATCCCCCGCAAATAAATATAAAGGCTTTTGGCATCCATGCTGCTTTAATAGAATGGCCAAATGAAGTAAACGAAACTATTCTCAGTGACATCCTACGATTTGAGAATTATCTGAATACAAATTGTTTAGATCAATATCAATGGGAAACTGTTGTTGCTTATAACTCGTTATTGTTAATACAGAGAAATGGAATCTTGGACTTTACTAAATTTAGACAACAGATAAAAATATGGTACGAAGAGGTAGAGGGTAATGTAAATAGTCAACAATATTTATGGCGACTACCTGTTTCCTATGATTTAGAGTTTGGAATAGATCTACCAGAAATTTCAGAACATTTAGGGATGTCAATAGAAGATATTATAGCATCACATACCAATCATGTATATACGGTGTACGGGATAGGTTTTTTACCAGGATTCATGTATTTGGGCGGATTACCGGAATCTTTAGAAATTCCTAGAAGAGCTTCCCCTCGTTTAAAGGTAGTAAAGGGGTCTGTTGGTGTTGCAGGTAAACAAACAGGTATCTACCCACAAGAATCACCAGGCGGTTGGAATATAATTGGGAACTGTTCGGTGCCAATATTTGATGTAAACAAGAAAGAACCTTGCTTCGTAAGTGTAGGTGATAAAATTCAGTTTTATGCAGTAACCAAAGCAGAGCACGATTTACATAAAATTGAAGCGGAAGTAGGTATTTATAAACCAGAAAAAATTAAAATTGATGCTTAAGGTTTTAAAATCTGGTTTTTTTACCACAGTGCAGGACACAGGACGATTTCATTATAGAAATAAGGGCGTGCCGATATCTGGAAGTATGGATCAAATATCAGTGCATAAGGCAAACTCCCTGCTAGAAAACGATACATCTGCATCGGTATTGGAAATTACAATGACAGGGCCAACTTTATTTTTTGAGGAAGATACGTTTGTTGTTATGGCAGGTGCTAACATGTCGGCTACTTTAAATAATATGCCTATACAGAATTATAAAGTGTATCAGATTAACGTTGGTGATATATTGTCATATGGGAAATTAGAAAATGGTTTTAGGGCGTATTTGGCAATAAAAGATGGTTTTAAGGTAAAATCCGTACTTGGAAGTAGATCTTTTTATAAACCAATCACCAGAGTTAACAGTATAAGGGATGGGGATGTTATTCCATATGAGCCTACCAAATTATTTCAACCAAAAATTTCAGAGCTTAAAACCGATTCTTTTCTGGATGAAACCATATTAGAAGTAAATAGGGCCCCCGAATTTGATTTATTGAACGATAAACAGCTAGAAGCTTTATTTGCCAATGATTTTAAAGTATCCAAAGAAAACAATAGGATGGCATACCAAATGGAAGAGCCTATAATTGGACTTACTGCCAATATGTTAACTTCTGGCACCTTACCTGGAACTGTGCAATTAACACCATCCGGTAAGCTAATTATATTGATGATGGATGGGCAAACAACGGGCGGTTATCCTAGAATAGTGCAGTTATCGGATAAAGCAATATCTATTCTGGCCCAAAAAAGGGAAGGAGATACCATAACTTTTAAGTTAATTTGAGTTGTAATATTATTTGATAATATTTTGTCTAGGACAAACTTTTATGTAGTATTGTAGTATGAATTTAACAGTTAGTATAGTCAATAAAGTCATAATTATTTCGGTAGAGAAATGATATAGATTTTTTGTTGACTTAAAAAACCTGTATCAGATACGTTCGATACAGGTTTTTTTATGGTCAATAAAGAAGAATAGCTGTTTATTGAATATGATATAAAAAAGGTGTTTATGGTATTGATTATCAGTTATATAAATAAAATTTGATGTTATTGAATTTGAACAGGAACTAATTGTTAAAATAACAAGGATTTATAAACTTTTATCTTTGATATAGGATGATTTTAAAATCATCGTAAAGAATATCAGAATAGAATTATGGAATTGAATAAATTTAGTAAGAATGTTACCCAGGACCCAACACAACCGGCAGCACAAGCAATGCTTTATGCCATTGGTTTAACGGAAGATGATTTAAAAAAACCATTAATTGGGATTGGAAGCACAGGTTACGAGGGTAACCCTTGTAACATGCATTTGAATGATTTGGCCCAAGAGGTCAAGAAAGGAGTTAATGAAGGTGGCTTGGTTGGTTTGGTTTTTAATACCATAGGGGTAAGTGATGGTATTTCTATGGGGACATACGGTATGCGCTATTCATTGCCTTCTAGGGATATTATAGCCGATTCTATGGAAACCGTTGTGCAAGCCATGAATTATGATGGTTTGGTTACCGTTGTAGGCTGCGATAAAAATATGCCCGGTGGTCTTATGGCAATGATCCGTTTAAATAGGCCTTCTGTTATGGTTTATGGGGGTACAATTGCTTCTGGTTGTTTTAAGGATAAAAAATTAGATGTAGTATCTGCTTTTGAGGCATGGGGAGAGAAAGTGGCCGGAACCATGAACGAGGAAGATTATAAAGGGGTAATACAAAACGCTTGTCCAGGAGCTGGTGCTTGTGGAGGTATGTATACGGCTAATACCATGGCATCCGCTATAGAGGCTTTAGGAATGGCTATGCCTTACAATTCATCTAACCCCGCAATTGGAAAGGATAAACAAACAGACGCTATAAATTCTGGAAAAGCTCTTAGTAATTTAATCAAGCACGATATTAAACCAAGTGATATTATCACGCGTAAATCTTTTGAAAATGCAGTAAGACTTTTAACCTTGTTAGGTGGTTCTACGAATGCGGTATTACACTTTTTGGCAATCGCAAAGGCTGCTGAGGTTAATTTTACCTTAGATGATTTTCAGAAAATTAGTGATTCAACTCCGTTTTTGGCAGATTTGAAACCTAGTGGAAAATACCTAATGGAAGACTTACATAGAGTTGGTGGTACGCCAGCTGTTATGAAGTTTATGTTGGATAATGGTATGCTTCATGGAGATTGTTTGACCGTCACCGGTAAAACTATCGCTGAAAATTTAGCAGAGTTACCTGCTCTAAAAGAAGGACAAAATGTGATTAAGCCGTTAAATGCTCCAATTAAAGAAACAGGGCATTTAAGAATACTATATGGTAACCTTGCAGAAAAAGGAGCAGTTGCAAAAATTACAGGAAAAGAAGGACTTTATTTCTCCGGCCCTGCAAAGGTTTATGATGATGAGTTTAAAGCCAACGCAGGTATAGGAAGAGGAGAAGTTAATAAAGGTGATGTAGTTGTAATTCGTTATGAAGGGCCAAAAGGTGGTCCGGGTATGCCAGAAATGCTAAAGCCTACCGCGGCAATAATGGGTGCAGGATTAGGTAAAGATGTTGCATTGATCACAGATGGCCGTTTTTCAGGAGGCACCCATGGTTTTGTTGTGGGTCATGTATGCCCAGAAGCTCAAGAAGGCGGTATGATCGGTTTGTTGCAAGATGGTGATGTAATTACAATCGACGCTGAGAAAAATCAGATTTCAGTTGATTTGACCGATGCAGAAATTGAAAGTAGAAGAGCTGCTTGGAAACAGCCAGACTTAAAAGTAAAAAAAGGTAGTCTATACAAATATGCCAAAACGGTCTCGTCTGCATCAGAAGGGTGCGTAACAGATGAGTTTTAATTAAAGGTTTTGAGTATTTAAAAGATATTATTTAGACCATAGCGTATGGAAACAATTAAACAAAAGAAAACACAAACTAACACGGCCAAGACAGTTAAAATTTCTGGAGCCGAGGCTATTATACACTGTCTTGTAGCAGAAGGTGTAGATTTACTATATGGTTACCCAGGCGGCGCCATTATGCCCGTGTATGATGAATTATATAAATTTCAAGACAAGCTTACACATATTTTAACCCGTCATGAGCAGGGTGCCACCCATGCAGCCCAAGGGTATGCTAGGGTTTCCGGTAGGGTAGGCGTAGCAATGGCAACCTCGGGACCAGGAGCAACTAATTTGGTAACCGGTCTGGCAGATGCCCAGATAGATTCAACACCTATGGTTTGTATTACAGGTCAGGTTCCTAGAAAATTATTGGGATCGGATGCCTTTCAAGAAACAGATATTATAGGTATATCTACGCCTGTTACGAAATGGAATTACCAGATAACTAAAGCATCTGAAATCCCTGAAATAATGGCCAAGGCATTTTATATTGCACGTTCAGGAAGACCGGGTCCAGTTTTAGTCGACATTACTAAAAATGCACAAATAGAGGAATTTGAATTTAGTTACACACCTTGTACGGCGGTTAGAAGTTATATTCCTGAACCAAAACCTGATGCAAATGCCATCAAGAATGCCGCAACATTAATTAATGCAGCAAAAAAACCATTTATTGTTTGGGGTCAGGGAGTTATTCTTGGTAAGGCTGAAGAAGAACTAAAAGCATTGGTGGAGAAGGCAGGTATCCCTGCTGCTTGGACTATAATGGGAGCTTCGGCAATGGATTCTGACCATCCGTTAAATGTGGGTATGGTAGGCATGCATGGTAACTATGGACCTAACATGTTAACCAATGAGTGCGATGTTCTTATTGCCATTGGAATGCGTTTTGATGATCGTGTAACCGGTAGACTTGAAGATTATGCTAGTCAGGCCAAAGTAATCCACTTTGAAATAGATCCTGCGGAAATAAACAAAAATGTGCATGCGGATGTTGCAGTACTCGGTAATTCCAAAGAAACTTTAGGGTTGTTACTTCCCCTTATAGAAAACAATGAACATGAGTCTTGGCGTAATGCGTTTAAAGAAAAGTATCAAATAGAGTTTGATAC
>CBFIGW010000128.1:0-9255 GCA_965662155.1 Maribacter sp.
AGCAAATCCTTCATAAAGGCTTTCTTCTGTTTCCAAAGAATATTCATTAATTCTTCTTCCGATTTTGACAACTGCATGTTCTACATATTTAGAGTTACTTCTACAAACATAGAACAAAAATTTTAATTCTACAAATGTAGAGTAATTTTTATCGAAAAATAGGAATCCTATCATCATACATTGTATTAAGTTTGCCTTTTAAATGATTTTATAATGGCATTGTTAGAAGATTTACAAAATAGAAGTAATGGGGTATGTGAATTATGCGCGGCTACCAACAATTTGGAGGTTTATGAGGTGAAACCGGTTTCAACTGGAGGTTTAGACGGTAGTGTTTTGGCATGTACCACTTGTATTGGACAAATTGAAAATCCGGAAACTACAGATTCCAATCATTGGCGTTGTTTAAACGACAGTATGTGGAGTGAGCATGATGCCATAAAAGTTCTTGCGTGGCGGATGCTTTCAAGATTAAAGTCAGAAGGATGGCCGCAAGATTTATTGGATATGATGTACCTAGAGGCGGAAACATTGGAATGGGCCCAGGCAACAGGGGAAGGTTTGTCCGAAAGTGAAAAAATTATCCATAGGGATGTTAATGGGGTTATTTTGGAAAATGGTGACAATGTGGTTTTGGTAAAAGACTTAAAAGTGAAAGGCTCTAGTATGGTAGCCAAGCAGGGTACTGCGGTACGCAGAATTTCTTTGGACCATGAAAATGCAGAATATATTGAGGGTAAGGTAGACGGTCAACAAATTGTCATCATCACAAAGTATGTAAAAAAGACTTCATAGGAATTAACAAATTACTATATTTCATAGGCTAAAAAGACAGTACCTTTCATTTTTTTCTTCAAACTCTGTTTCATAGTTAAGTCCAAGCTTCGTCAATAAATTAATGGATTTGTGGTTGTGTGGTAAGGTTATCGCAATTATTTTTTGGTGCCGATTTGACTTTATAATAGCCTCTAGGTACTTTTTACTTGCCTCAAAGGCATAACCATTTTTCTCAAAATCAGGTAATAGTGCAAATCCAATATCTGGATATTTCTGGTTTTCTCGAGTTATAAGTGTTACGATGCCTATGGATTTGTTAGTTGTTTTTAGTTCAAAGACATTGTAGTAAAAATAAGGCTGCCCTAGTATTTTTTGAATGTAGTTTTCCGCATCTAAAGTGGTTGAAATGTTCTTGTCACCAATAAATGATAGCCAACCTTCAGAATTTACTAACTGTTCCATAAATACAGCATCGCTTACTTCTATAGGTCTAATTCTAAGTCTTTCCGTTTCAAGATGGATATACAATTTGGAATGATGTGTTAAAAACGTTTTAGCGATTATTTAGAAATTAATCCTTTTTCATCTCCGTAAAATATTCATAGAAATAAGGTATGGTCTCAATGCCTTTTAAGTAGTTCCAAACCCCAAAATGTTCGTTAGGGGAGTGTATGGCATCACTATCCAAACCAAAACCCATAAGTATGGTTTTGCTTTCCAGTTCTTTTTCAAAAAGAGAAACTATGGGAATACTGCCTCCACTGCGTTGTGGAATGGGTTTTTTGCCAAAGGTACTTTCATAGGCTTTTGAAGCTGCTTGGTAACCAATAGTATCAATTGGGGTTACATAACCTTGACCACCATGATGAGGTGTAACTTTTACCTTAACACCTTTTGGCGCAATAGTCTCGAAATAATTTTTAAAAAGATCGGTGATTTCCTTCCAATCTTGGTTTGGCACCAATCGCATAGATATTTTTGCATATGCCTTACTGGCAATAACGGTTTTTGCCCCCTCACCAATATAACCGCCCCAAATCCCATTTACATCTAAGGTTGGCCTAATTGAATTTCGCTCATTTGTGGTAAAACCTGTTTCGCCATAAACGGCTTCTATATCCAATGCCTTTTTATAATTTTCCAAACTGAAAGGAGCCTTGGCCATTTCTGCACGCTCATCCTTGGATAGTTCTTCAACTTTGTCGTAAAACCCCGGTATGGTAATATGGTTGTTTTCATCATGTAAACTGGCAATCATTTTGGTCAAAACATTTATAGGGTTGGCCACGGCACCACCGTACAATCCGGAATGCAAGTCCCTATTGGGGCCAGTCACCTCTACTTCTACGTAACTAAGACCTCGTAAACCCGTAGTAATAGAAGGAACATCATTGGCTATCATTCCCGTATCGGATATAAGAATAATATCGTTTGCCAGCTTTTCTTTATTTTGGGCAACATAAATAGCAAGGTTATTACTTCCAATTTCTTCCTCACCCTCTATCATGAATTTCACATTACAAGGTAGTTGCCCTGTCTGCACCATAAATTCCAATGCCTTTACATGCATATACATCTGGCCTTTGTCATCACAAGCACCACGTGCAAAGATGGCTCCTTCCGGGTGTAGTTCCGTTTCTTTAATAACTGGTTCAAAAGGAGGGGAGTTCCATAAATCCATCGGATCTGGTGGCTGCACATCATAATGGCCATATACTAGAACAGTTGGCAACTTAGGGTCAATTATTTTTTCACCATAAACAATTGGGTAGCCATCCGTTTCATGTATTTCAACTACATCACAGCCTGCTTTCAGCAAAGCAGATTTTACAGCTTCCGCGGTATCCAAAACGTCTTGTGAAAAGGCAGAGTCTGCACTTATCGAAGGTATTTTTAATAAATCTATGAGTTCTTGTAGAAGTCTATCTTGGTTTTTGGAAATGTACTCTTTTATGTTTTGCATGTTTTATTATTGAATAATGTAGTTAAATGTACAAAAAGCGAAATTTTTAAATAACTAAAATTTAGAGAATTGAAATTTTGCTTTATATTTGCAGCCCGTTTTAGTACGGAAATGCAGGCGTGGTGGAATTGGTAGACACGCTAGACTTAGGATCTAGTGCCGCAAGGTGTGAGAGTTCGAGTCTCTCCGCCTGTACAACAAGGGAAAGCCGACTTTTAAGAGTCGGCTTTTTTATTTTGATTAGAATGATAGTCCATCTAGTTTTATGGATATTCAATAGCTAATTACCTTATTTTTCCGCTGTCATTTCCGATTGAAAGCCATTAACGTCCAGCCAATGCATAAAGGCATTGAACCAGCGATTGCTCGTACGGTTCGGGTTTCCTAGACCAAAACCATGTCCACCGTTTTGATAGAGATGGAATTCTACGGGAATACCCGCTTTGTACCATGAATCAATAACCCCGAACTGACCTCTAAAAAGAAAGTCGTCACTGGCAATTACATTGAACATTGGAGGGGCATTCTTAGGTACCTCAACAGGTCCCATGCCACCATATATTGGGCCGATAAAAGCTAATTTCATAGTTTTTGAATGAAGCGTTGAATGCATAGTAAGTCCTGCCCCAGCCGAAAAGCCGATCATTCCAATTCTATTGGTATCAACGCCCCACTCCTCGGCACGATTTACAATCATGGCGTAGGCGGCTTCTGCATCCTCGAGTTGGTTAGACAAGTCCATTTGTCTAAGGGGGGCAGGTGTTTCCTCCTTTTTCTCACTTGTATTTTCAGCAGGTGCAGGAGTGCGAGGTCGGTTCATCCAAACCGTAAAATCATCAAGCGAGTCTGCCGTAGGGTGCAGACGATATTTAAGTACAAACGCAGCATATCCTTGTTTGGCAAGTGCCTCTGCGACTTCCCACCCCTCGTTACCAAGGGAAAGCCATCTGAAACCACCACCGGGCGCCACAATGACCGCTGCTCCGTTAGCTTTTCCAGGCTCTGGAAGAAAAGGCGTCAAAGTCGCTTTTGTAATATTTCTCGCCATAGGGTCGCCCCACTGTTTAAACCAAGATTCTGATGCGGGTTGATCATCGACCCCACCAGTGTTGAGTGGAATGGCATTTGGCTCCGAAGGTGCCTCTAGTGGATAGATGGTTCCGTCTTGTGCGAAGGCCGATATGGCTAAGAGCGATAAAATGCCGAAAATTGCAAATTTAAATTTGTGTAACATAACGTGTTCTTTTATTGATTTAATTTCAGTTTAATTATGCTATTTGATTTTCATAAACATTGAATCCATTACTATTTTTAATAGTGTAAATAGTAATAATTCGTCTACTCTTTAAATAAAAGCTGCGCGAATTTAAAAATATCATGTCGCCAAACGGGCCATGAATGTCCAACAGGATATTCGCTGTATTTATATTCAATGCCCATTTCGACAAATTTCTGCATCATTATTTGACAGTTTTTATAGGCGATATCGTCTTTACCTCCCATAGAAATAAAGAAGCGGTCCAAGTTGTAATTGATTTTCTCGGTATTCTCTTTCATAAAAGTATATTGCGGGCCCGATAGTTCATCGTTACCGGATAAAATATCAAGATATTGAAAGCAATTGTGAATCCATTCTGTATTTCCTTTTGTTGAAGCTAATCCTTATATGGTTTTATGGTTTTAATACTTCCATCGCTTTGATGTTCAATTTCGGTCATTTTAACCGACCTTAAATGTGTCACTCCTTTTGATAAAGAAGAATCGTGGTAGAACAAGTACCATTTTCCTGCTATTTCACAAACGGAATGGTGTGAGGTCCAACCCACTACAGGCTCCAAAATTCGTCCACGGTAAGTAAATGGCCCGTAGGGTGAATCGCCGGTGGCATAACAAATGAAGTGGGTATCGCCAGTTGAATAGGAAAAATAGTAGGTTCCATTATACTTGTGCAACCATGCTGCTTCAAAGAAACGACGTTCGTTATCCCCTGCCAAAAGCAAGTTGCCCTGCTCATCGAGAATACGAAGCTCTTTAGGTTTTTCGGCAAACTCCAACATGTCATCGGTCATTTTTGCAATCAAAGGCAATAATGCCGGTTCATGGTCTTTGGGTATGTGTGCCGTAGGATTTTCGGGATGATCGCCATTAAATGAACCAGTGTGCCACCTTTGTAATTGTCCGCCCCACAAACCTCCAAAGTACATATAATAACTTCCATCTTCATCTTCAAAAACCGCTGGGTCAATGGAAAAACTTCCTTTTATGGCTTCTTTTTCTGCAACAAAAGGTCCGGTTGGGTTATCACTTACAGCAACCCCAATTCGAAATATACCGTCGTACGCTTTGGCTGGAAAGTAGAGATAATATTTTCCGTTTTTATGCGCAGCATCAGGAGCCCACATTTGTTTTTCGGCCCAAGGAACATCATTTACATGAAGAGCCACTCCATGGTCTACTGCTTTACTGTCTATTGTATCCATGCTGATTACATGGTAATCTTCCATGGCAAAATGGCTTCCCAGATCATCAAACGCCTCGCCAGCGTCCACATCGTGAGAAGGATAAATGTATATTTTTCCGTTAAAGTAATGTGCAGAGGGATCTGCTGTGTAAATATGATTTACCAGTGGTTGGGAAATGGCTTTTTTATTTAAAACTTCAAAATCGATATGGTCAATACTTTCTTCTGGCATTATTATTTGATTTTTTTAAACTATCTTCTTTCTTTTAATTCAGTTTCAATCTGTAGTTCCATTTTTTTATTTATTTCATAAAAAAACAGTAAACCAACCCCTATTAAAAACGGGATGGCCGGATAAATACTTACTAATAACCTAGTTCCTTGAATTGCACTTTCTGGTTGTACAGTTGCTACCCCTGCTACCGCAGCTTCTTTGGTAATGTACCCATATAGGCCTAAAATCCAAGCAACGAGTGCACTACCGATACTTAAACCACCTTTTAGACCTACCATCATGGCCGAAAAAATGATGGCAGTTGCCCGCCTGTTCGTTCTCCATTCCGAGAAATCCGCTACATCGGCAATCATGGCCCATAAAATGGGTGTACTTATTCCATAGAAAAACATATGTAAAATTTGAGCCCCAAAAATTATATCTACAGCGTTGGAAGGGAAAAAGTAAAATGCTATTATAAATAAAGTTGATATAAACAGCGATGCCCCAAAAACGTTTCGCTTTCCGTATTTGTCCGCAAGATTTTTAGAAAGCGCGATGCCTATGAGACCGACAAGTATACCCGCACCGTTAAAAACACCCAAGCCTAAGGAAGTATCATTTTCAAAAGTGGGTAAAAAACTTTTTAGCGGATTTAAAAACGTATTGAGGCTGGCTTGGTTAACGTAATTTTCAAAATAGTAGACATATGAACCACCTTTCATGGCCAAGGTAACAAAGACTAGCGTTGTAAGCGTTAACATGATAATCCAAGGTCTATTTTTGAATAAATCACCTAAGTCTTCTTTAATACTTGATTTTTGTTCCGGTTTAGGAACAACTCGTTCCTTAGTGGTAAAAAACGTTATAAGCAACATAACAGTTCCGATAATCGCCAACCAGGTCATGACCGTTTCCATACCAGCTGCTTTGTTACCATCACCGGCTTTTAGAATTAAGTCGTACATAAAAACCTGAACGAAGAATTGGGCTCCCATTACAGCTATAAAACGATAGGCAGAAAGGCTGTTTCTTTCTTTCATGTCGCCGGTAATTACGCCACTTAAAGCCGAATAGGGTAAATTATTGGCTGCATATAGCAAAAGAAGAAGTGTATAGGTTACTACAGCGTAGATTACTTTTCCTTTATATGAAAAATCAGGTGTACTAAAGGCCAACATTGCTGTTACACCCAGAGGTATCGCGGTCCATAAAATCCATGGGCGGAATTTACCCCATTTAGAAACAGTTCTATCGGCAATAACACCCATCAAAGGGTTAAATACAAACGCTGCGATAAGTCCTACAACTAAAGTAACTGCAGAGGCATCATTCGCTTTAAGTCCATAGATATCCGTATAGAAATAAGCTAAATAGGTGACTAATGTCTGAAAAACTAAGTTTGCTGCCAAGTCTCCCAGGCTATATCCTATTTTTTCCCTTATGGATAATATATGTGAATCTTTATTCATTTTCTATTTTGATTAGTTGGCTAATGGTTGTTGTTCAAATCTATTTCTTAGAGCAATGATGCTATCGTAGGCCGCTTTTGGTTTCAAATCCCTATCGAAAAGCAACGGGTAATTTGTTCTACCCCTAATGGGGAAACCATTTAGCCAAGACGCACCATCGTTTACACCCCAAAATGTCACCCTGCTTATCTTGTCCTTATGCTTCAAAAATATATTGAAAATATCTTTATATCTGTTTGCCAATTGTACTTGAACGGAGTCAGGTAGACCTTCTGTATACGGATTCATTTCTTTATTGTTTTCAAAGTTTTGACTTATTTCTGCGCCTTCCAAATCCCAAGGATTAGGTAAGACACTTACATCTAATTCTGTAATGGCAACCTTGACACCGAGCGCCGAATAATCCAAAATACTTTGCTCGATTTCTTTCAAAGAAGGCGAATTTAAATGCCAGTGCCCTTGCATGCCTATGCCATCTACTTTTCCACCTTGCTCTTTAATTTTTTTGACCATTCTAATGACTCCCTGCCTTTTGTCCGGATTGGTCATATTATAATCATTATAGTAGAGATCTGCACTTGTATCAACTTCAGATGTCCATTTAAATGCCGAAACTAAATATTCCTCTCCCATTTTTTTCAAGAAAATTGAATTTCTCAATGTACCATCTTCGTTTAAGGCTTCGTTAACTACGTCCCACGAATCTACCTTTCCTTTAAAATATTGTGCAAGGCCCTTTACATGTTTTTCCGTGGCCGTTGCAAACTCCAAGCTATCCTCAATGGTACCAAACCATGGGGATAATTGGCTGTGCCAAATTAAAGTATGCCCATGAATAGACATATCGTACTTTTCCCCCAGTGACACAAATTTATCGGCCATCTCAAAGTTAAAGCTGTCACGTTGTGGGTGAATGTTCATCGATTTCATGATATTTTCGGCCGTAATGCTGTTAAATTCTTTTTTAACAAGGTTGGCAGAAAGGCTATCTGTCCGGTCAATTACACGTGCATTTATTGCAACACCTATAAGAAAATCATTGCTAAAAGTGTCCTTTAAGGACTTGTCTTTAGAAGTGCTATTTTTAGGAGTACCTGAGCAACCTATAATTAGGGAAAACAATAGCATTGAGAGTATTAGAGGTAATGGTATAGCCCTAAAGAGAGATTCATTGATTAATCTTCCAAAAATGAAATGTTTACTTTTTTGTCCATGTATCATATTTAACTTCTTTTCAATTAGTTTAGCAAATAAAACTAGGTTTAATTTAAATACCGCTCTATTACATATGTAGCTTATTATCTTACAGATGTTGTATTGCGAGTAATTCTGTCGAAAGCTATAAATAATTAACCACTTCATTTGCAAAAAAAGTTCTAGGCCATCATGTTGTATGATTAGTTTTTTTGAAAGCTTTTTCGAAAATAATTAGCGCTAATTTTGAATAGGAAATTTAAGTGTATTAGTGCCAGACACAAGGGCATATGATTTTTTTTGCCATTCAAATACACCTGATGTCCCATTAGGTAGAAAAATTTGGGCCCATACTTCTTTTTGTTTCTTTTTCAAGTTAAAATCTATATTTCCTTGTGGGGTGGGCAACACCCCTTTGATTGTTCTGAGAATACCGAATCTTGGCTTTACCTTAATTTTTTTATAATTGTTTTCCATTGAGGAAATACCCGCTAGATAATTGAAATAAAAATACGCAGGTGAAGCACTCCAAGGATGTACCTCGGATCTTGTGGGTCTTTCATTGGATTCAAAACGCTCCAAAGTGGTGGTCATATTCTGATTTATCATAAGTTCCCAAGGCTTTTGGGCTATATCAAATAGCTCTGGTGCATCAACTTTTTTAATGGCCTTGAACAAATAATACCGGTAATAATAGCTGGCCTGTAATAAATCTTCCTCATTAAGTATTTTCTGTAGTAGTGCCCGTTGCTCATTTTTCGGAATCGCATCCGTTAGAATTGCCATGATATTCGTATGCTGATCATAAACGGTCTTGTCCGGTCTTTCGGCAAAGAGTTTTCTTTCTTGGTCATAGCAACGTAAGTATACTGACTGTTTGATTTCTTCGGCACGATTTTTAAATTCCTTAGCGTGGATATTGTCTCCTAAAACGTTCAACAGCTTAGCTGCATTTTGAAGTGCATGGACAAAATGCAAGGTAACGACCGCGGAATTGAGACCGTCATTATCGGTTGCCGTTCCACCGCCTTCATTTGGTCCTATGTACCAATCCACGAAATATCGATATGGTGTCTTTTTTACCAAATGTTCGGCATTCATATTAGTTTCAAACCCATATAAAGTGTGTAAAATACCCGGCTTTAGTTCCTTTACCAATGCAATATCGTTGGAA
>CBFIGW010000129.1:0-9235 GCA_965662155.1 Maribacter sp.
TTATTTACATTTTAAGCGTAGTGGTTGGTCTACTGGCCGGTCTGGCATCCGTCACCCTTAAAAATATAACGTATTTCATTGAAGCATCCTTAGAAGAGGGTATCATAATCTCCAGTAATCAACTTTATTTTATTTTACCCATACTCGGACTAACCTTGGTGTACCTCTATGTAAAATTTGTACATAAGGAGAAACTTAAACACGCGGTATCATCTATCCTATTTTCCTTATCTAGAAAAAAAGGAATCATTGCCCGTAAACAAATTTTAACCCAACTTATTACAGCGCCTTTAACGGTAGGTTTTGGAGGTTCTGTAGGACTATTGGGCCCGGCAGTAGCATCGGGGGCGGCTATTAGCTCCAATGTAGGTCAGCTTTTTCACATCAACCCAAAAACACGTTCTTTACTTATTGCTTGTGCTTCGGCAGGTGCAATTGCATCAATCTTTCAATCTCCCATTGCCGCTATTATTTTTGCTGTGGAAGTGTTTAGTTTGGACTTAACCATGATTTCAATGTTGCCCCTACTTTTGGCATCGATTTCTGGAGTACTTACCTCCTATTTTTTTCTTGGCAATGAAATACTTTTCAAATTTAATATTGATCAGTCTTTTGCGGTAAAAGACACCCTCTTTTATATCCTATTAGGTGTGGGAACTGCTGTAGCATCGATATATTTTACAAAAATGTATTTTGGGATTTTACAGCTTTTTAAACCATTAAAAAGTCCAAAATATAAACTTTTGGTGGGAGGTTTGGCCATTGGTATTATGCTCTATTTTATTCCCCCCCTATACGGTGAAGGTTTTGGATTTATTAATCATTTGTTGGATGGCAACCATCTAAAAGCCCTGGGCAATACTCCTTTTGATAATTATATAGATAATATTTGGGTGGTGATTGCCTTGCTGTTCGGGATTACAATTTTTAAGGCAGTGGCCATGACTACTACACTTGCGGCTGGTGGTGCGGGTGGAATCTTTATTCCGACTATGGTAATGGGTAGTGCCTTAGGAAATGTAGTTGCCAAGGTTATTAATAATTTGGGGTTGGGATTTTCGGTTTCGGAAAGTAATTTCACCCTTATTGGCATGGCCGGGCTTATTTCTGGTGTGCTCCATGCCCCGCTTACCGCTATTTTCCTAATCGCAGAAATTACTGGAGGCTATGCCTTGTTTGTACCGCTAATGATTACGGCTTCCATATCCTACTTACTCACTAAAAATGCCATTGATTATACCATATATACAAGGGAACTGGCAGAAAGTGGCGATTTATTGACACATGATAAAGACCATGCCGTTTTAACCTTAATGGAATTGGACGATATTATAGAAACCAACTTTAAAACGGTACATCCAGAGATGACCCTAGGGCAGATGTTACATAAATCGGTTGCAAAATCTACACGTAATTTGTATCCCGTGGTAACCAAAGAAAATGTAATGGTTGGCGTTGTCTTATTAGATGATATCAGGGAATTTATGTTTGATACAAAACTCCACGACACTATTAATGTGGAAAGTTTCATGCATAATGCGCCAGAGTATATTTTTTATGGGGAAGATAGCATGCAAAAAGTAATGCAAAAATTTCAAGATAGCGGTGCTTGGAACCTTCCGGTTATTAAAAATGGTAAATACAATGGTTTTGTATCCAAATCAAAACTACTTACCGCCTACCGAAGGGAGTTGATTAACTTCACTGGTAATTGACCTCAACAGCACAGGTATCACATAGAATTTCTAACTTTGTGTTATGAAATACATCATAACCATAATAGTATTAGCTTCATTTGCATCCATCATCTATGGATTTTCTTTGGAAAATGAACAAGAGGCTATTGCCAACAAATATATAGGTGGTGGAACCGCAGGCTTATTTTTATTGGCCATGCCTTTATTTCTATACAAAGAGAGTAAAGGAAAAAAAATGGACGACTATTTGTTAACCGAAGAGAATGTTAGAAAAATGCAGGGAAAACCTCCTAAAAAGTCTGACAATCAATGATTTCTGAGAAACAAATTTCTTAGTTCCTTCCCAATTTCAATCAAAAATGTTTAACTTCAAGGTATTAACATTTAATTTTTATTTTAATGATTGGCACGGTTAAATTTTTTAATGAGTCCAAAGGTTATGGATTTATTACCAACGACGACACTGGAAAGGACATATTTGTTCATGCGACCGCTCTTAATGGAACGGAAATCAGAGAAGGAGACAAAGTAGAATACGTTGAGGAAGAAGGTAGAAAAGGAATAGTTGCAGGACAGGTACAGGTCCTATAATTAAAGTATTACATTTTGTAAAGTACAACCACGCTTAGGCGTGGTTTTTATTTTGAATAACAACTGACCAATTCTATGAATTACGTTTCTTTTCAAAGAACTGCCGCAACAGATTTGATGCTTCCTGTTCCAATATGCCTCCTTTAATTTTTGTCTTGGGGTGTAAAGTTGTCCCCATTGCGCTACAGCCCCGTTGCTCATCCTTTGCAGCATACACAATGTTTTCTATTTGGCTCCAATATAAAGCCCCGGCACACATTTGACAGGGTTCTAAGGTTACATATAACGTACACCCTTTTAAATATTTTCCACCTAGAAAATTAGCTGCAGCGGTTATGGCCTGCATCTCTGCATGTGCAGTCACATCATTCAATTGTTCCGTGAGATTATGGGCCCTAGCAATAATGCGGTCATTAATGACGATTACGGCACCTACTGGTATTTCACCATGATCATAAGCATATTCTGCCTCTTGTAAGGCCTTTTTCATAAAATAGGTATCGTCGTAGGGTAATATCATATTCCAAAAATACAACTTCCCAATAGTTAAGTAGGTCTATAAAAACAATTGTTTTACCTAGCAAAAGAAGTACTTTTGTTCCATATTATATTTGCCGTGAGCAATCTATTAGACCACATACAATCTCCAAAAGACGTAAAAAAATTGTCTCGTGAACAATTACCTCAACTTGCTAAAGAGTTAAGGGAATTTATAATAGACATCGTATCCACAAAAGAAGGTCATTTAGGGGCTAGTCTTGGCGTTGTTGAACTTACCATTGCCATACATTACATTTTTAATACCCCTTTTGACAAGTTGATTTGGGATGTTGGACACCAAGCTTATGGTCATAAAATATTAACCGGCAGAAAGGATATTTTTGAAACCAATCGCCAATTAGGTGGTATTAGTGGTTTCCCTAAAATTTCCGAAAGTGTATATGATACATTCGGAACAGGACATAGTTCCACTTCAATTTCTGCAGTTCTCGGTATGGCTATCGCTTCACGTATAAATGGCGCAAAGGAGAAACAACATATCGCAGTAATTGGAGATGCTTCTATAGCAAGTGGAATGGCCTTTGAAGGCCTAAATCATGCAGGGGTAACCAACACCAATGTCTTGATTATTTTGAACGACAATGCCATTGGTATTGACCCTAGTGTAGGTGCGCTAAAAAAATACTTGACCAATGTTAAAAAGGGAATTGCAAAAGACGAAAATATTTTTGAGTGCCTTAACTTAAACTATACGGGCCCTGTAGACGGTCATAATATCCCTGAACTATTAAAAGAACTGGAACGATTAAAATCTGTAGACGGTCCTAAACTCTTACATGTTATAACCACCAAAGGTAAGGGTTTGCAAAAAGCAGAGGAGAACCAAGTTGTTTACCACGCTCCCGGTAAATTTGATAAGTCCACAGGCGAACTAAAGAAAAAAAATACACCCAACCAGCCGCCAAAATTTCAAGATGTATTTGGTAAAACAATGGTAGAATTAGCTCGTATTAATCCTAAAATAGTTGGCATTACACCAGCTATGCCAACGGGAAGTTCCCTCAAATTTATGATGGAGGAAATTCCCGACCGTGCTTTTGATGTCGGAATTGCGGAACAACATGCAGTTACTTTAGCTGCCGGTATGGCAAAAGAAGGCATAGTTCCCTTTTGTAACATTTACTCCACGTTTTTACAACGAGCCTATGACCAAGTAATACATGATGTAGCTTTGCAAGACTTACCTGTTGTTTTCTGTTTAGACAGGGCGGGTTTAGTTGGTGAAGATGGGCCAACACATCATGGAGTGTTTGATATTGCATTCTTGAGATGCGTACCTAATCTCATCATTTTTTCGCCATTAAATGAAATTGAACTGCGAAACATTATGTACACTGCCCAACTTGGGTTAGAACATTCCATAGCCATACGATATCCTCGTGGCAGAGGTGTCCTGATAGATTGGCAAAAACCAATGAAAAAACTAGAAATTGGAAAGGCCGAAGAACTTAAAAAAGGAGATACAATTGCTATCCTTAGTACTGGACCTATTGGCAATATGGTGAAAGAAGTCCTAAACGAGATGGAAGACGTTAAAAATATAGGTCACTACAACTTTCCTTTTATCAAACCTTTAGATCATGAACTACTAAAAAATATTTTACATACATACACTACTATTATTACCATTGAAGACGGCACAATTGTTGGTGGTTTCGGAAGTGCTATTGTAGAATTTACCAATAGTTTAGAAATAAATAAAAATATTAAGATATTTGGACTGCCAGATTCATTTATTGAGCATGGCCCGGTAGCCGAACTTTATAAAATTTCAGGATTGGATAAGATGTCCTTAAAATCCTATGTTGAGAACCTTTTATGAGCAGATTATTCCCGTACCAAATTGCACTTCTTTTTTGTTGTCTAATTTTTAAGTCGAGCTTACTATTTTCACAAGACACCATCCCTACTAGGGTTTTGCCAGACTCAACAGTTATAGACACCATGGCTATTGATACGATAGTAATTAGAAAAACACAGGATAAAATAAAGCATGTTCCCAGAGGTGTAAACCTAACAAACCCCTACATATCCTTCAATAGAACAAAACCTTTAAAGGATAAATACAAAAGGTTTAGAATTCCTTCTTTTTGGACTACAGAAAACACTTTAGGAATTAACGTAAGTGAAGTGGCCTTCGTAAATTGGAATGCAGGTGGCAATAATGCCATTAGTGGACTAGGCTTCTTAAAATTTGTGAGAAACTACAAGTTTAGATATATACAATGGGATAATAATGCAGAATTTAGATATGGACTAAATGCACAAGAAGGGCGAAAATTACGGAAGTCCGAAGATGTAATCAGAATGAGTTCTAACTTGGGTTATAGAAGGGATACCATTAGTAATTGGTATTATTCCGTACAACTAAATTTTAACACCCAGTTTGCCAATGGTTATAAGTACCCCAACCGGGATGAACACATTTCTACCTTTATGGCTCCAGGCTATCTTTTTCTTGGTGCTGGTACATCCTATATAACAAGGGATCAAAAATTTAATCTATACTTATCACCACTTACCCTAAAATCAACATTTGTTTTGGACCAAGAATTGGCCGATAAAGGGGCTTTTGGTGTAAAAAAAGCAGTTTTAGATACCAATGGCAACGTAATTACCCCAGGGGAAAATAATCTTATAGAGCTAGGTTTTCTAATTACCAATAATTGGGCATGGGATGTTGCCAAAAATATTGAACTTAAAAGTAGATTAAACCTATATACGGATTATCTCTCTAGTTTTGGAAATATTGACATAGACTGGGAGCTTAATCTAAAACTAAGGGTCAACAAGTATATTTTAACAACTTTGGGGACCCAAATTATTTATGATGATGATATTCTTTTTGATGCTGTCAAAAATGACAATGGTATTGTAATAGACCCTGGTGAACCCAGAATACAGTTTAAACAATTACTTGGTGTTGGTGTAGCCTATGATTTTTAAAGATGGCTCCCTTTTATTTTATTATGGATATGAACAGCCGCACTATCTGAAAGGCTAGCAACATAACAACAGGTATTCAACAATATTTCATATAAAGATATGTTGGTTCTTTGATAAAAAGCAGGCAACGTCTGTAATATAAGATGATGGTAATTGGTAGCCATATCGTTTTTATATTGCACGAGGGCATCGGTATATACATCTAAAATATCTGATATTATCTTGTATCCCGCTATTTCCTTTTCTATGACTTCTTGAGATTTATAGACCTTGGTAACACTCATCGCAATAATGTCCTTTATCTGTGCATCATATTTACTTTTGTCCATCAGGGATACATCAAACTCACCATTACGTATGGCTTCTTCATTATCCATAAAAATAGTAACGGCATCTTGGATCAAGGTATTTATGGCCAAAGCACGCAAATAACTAAGTCGGTCCTCTTTGTATTCTAAAGCATGGTATTTTTTAGTATTAATGGTATCCTTCACTAGTTTTATCAGATATTCAAGAGCAAAATCCTCTGAAATTAAGCCTAGGTTAATACCGTCCTCAAAATCTATAATGGTATAACAGATATCGTCTGCTGCTTCTACCAAAAATGTTAAGGGGTGCCTTGCATAGGAAAAGGAGTCTCCTGATCTAGTTTTCAATAATCCTAAATGCTCCGCTACATCTTTAAAAGCATCTTTTTCGGTTTGGAAAAAACCATATTTCTTGTCGGCAATATGCTTGGTTGGTTTTTTAGGAAGCGACTCTTTCGGGTATTTCATAAAAGCACCTAAGGTTGCATAGCTTAAACGCAACCCTCCAGAAACCCCGGCCCGGTCTTGGGTTAGTAATTTAAATCCGTTGGCATTACCCTCAAAATCAATGATATCTTGATACTCCTTTGGAGAAAGCTGATCTTCATATATTCTACCATTACCCGTCTTAAAATATTCCCCTATAGATTTTTCACCACTATGGCCAAACGGCGGGTTACCAATATCATGTGCCAAGGAAGCTGCCGCTACAATAGCTCCAAAATCATTAAAATGATACCCGTGTACTTCTTTTAGGTACGGATATTTTTCAAGAATTTTTTTGCCAGTTAAACGCCCTAAACTCCTGCCTACCACAGAAACCTCTAAACTATGGGTAAGTCTAGTATGGACAAAATCGGTTTGGGAAAGTGGTATCACCTGTGTTTTATCCTGTAGACTTCTAAATGCAGAAGAAAAAATAATACGATCATAATCCACATCAAAACCCAGACGTGTCTCATCTTGTTCATTTCGTAATCTTTTATTAATATCTCCCTTTCTACGTAAGGATAGTAAATCTTCCCAAATCATGGCTTCAAATTTAGTATCGCAAGATACATTTTTTGACTATCTACCAATAAACAATCATATTAATAAACAACACAAATCTTAACCTTTCCGAAATACACTAATAACCTCTAACTAACCTTAACTTAACAATGGATAGGTTTATTTGCATAAAATCATTTTACTATAATGAGACAAATAATATTAGTGGTTCTATGTATGGTTGCGTCTTTTGCATATAGCCAAGAAACAGGAATAGTAAGCGGTAAAATTTTGGATGCCGAAATGTTCAACGAACCCTTGTTAATGGCTTCTGTTTCTATAGAAAATACTGATTTTTCTACTCAAACCAATTTTAATGGAAATTTTGAAATTGACAATGTATCGCCCGGTAAATACACATTAACGGTTGCTTTTGCAGGATACGATGAATTATCAATTCCAGTTGAAATCAAAAGTAATGAGCGTTTAGAAATATTGAAAGAACTGCATGCGAAAGAATTACCACTTCATGCACGCTCTGTACAAACTACCAAAATTGCCTCCAACCTTTAGGAAGCTATTTCATTTAAGTAAGTACCTGCTTTTTTTACTTAAATGATATTAAAATCCAGTAACTTTAAGGAATTTAGTATTTTCCCAAAATGTTTAATTATTTAACGTGCTTTTTTGAAAGTAATATTTTTTACTTCATAACCTTATTTTAACATAACTGATGATTAATAATATCATTTTTGCTTTTATTTGATTTTTGATGGGCGAAAATATATACCTCTTTATGATAATTGCTTTGGCTGTATTGGCCATCACCGATTTAATTGTTGGTGTTAGCAATGATGCAGTAAATTTTTTAAACTCTGCTATAGGTTCAAAGGCAATTTCATTTAAAACGATTATGATCGTTGCCAGTGTTGGAATTGCATTTGGAGCAATTTCTTCAAGTGGCATGATGGAAGTAGCACGTAAAGGAATATTTAATCCAAGTGAATTTGTTTTTGCTGAAATCATGATCATATTCATGGCCGTGATGATTACAGATATTCTCTTATTGGATTTCTTCAATACTTTGGGAATGCCCACGTCTACAACCGTATCAATTGTATTTGAACTTTTAGGCGCTGCTGTTGCCATTTCTTTGGTTAAAATTTACGGAGCTGATGGCAAAATGTCCGATTTGGTAAATTATATTAATACGGATAAAGCAACAGAAATAATCTTGGGAATTCTTCTCTCAGTGATAGTTGCATTTACTATTGGTGCCCTTGTACAGTTTTTAACCAGGGTTTTTATCTCTTTTAAGTTTGAGCAAAAACCGAAATGGGTTGGCTCTGTTTTTGGAGGTTTAGCAATAACGGCTATAGTATATTTCATATTGGTAAAAGGTCTTAAAAGCACCACTATTCTACCATTAGAAATGACAACATTCGTGAGCACACAACCAGAATTATTTATTTTTTTAAATATTGTTTTTTGGACGTTTCTCTCTTACACAGCCACTAGGTTCCTCAAATGGAATATATATACCATTATAATTATTTTAGGAACATTTGCATTGGCTATGGCTTTTGCTGGAAATGACCTGGTTAACTTTATTGGCGTTCCACTTGCGGCGCTTGCATCATACGAGAGCTGGCAAGGATCTGGCATCTTGGCCTCGGAATTTAACATGAAAGGCTTAAATACGGCCAGCCAGGCACCAACCTATCTTTTACTCGCCTCTGGTGTGATAATGGTTATTACACTTTGGTTTTCCTCAAAAGCAAAAAATGTTGTAAAAACCAGTGTAGATTTATCAAGACAAGACGAAGGTGATGAGCGATTTGAACCAAATTTCCTTTCTAGGCAAATAGTAAAATATTCCATAAAAGTATCAGAAAATTTTGGAGGCATCTTACCAAAAAATATTAGTGATAAAATTAATAGTCAATTTGAAAAGCCATATGAATATATTCCAAAAAGCAAGGTAAAAGATCTTCCTGCTTTTGATTTGGTAAGGGCTTCTGTAAACTTAATGGTGGCCAGTGTCCTTATCTCACTGGCAACTTCAATGAAGTTACCATTATCTACAACTTATGTTACATTTATGGTGGCAATGGGCTCTTCTTTAGCGGATAGGGCATGGGG
>CBFIGW010000130.1:0-9214 GCA_965662155.1 Maribacter sp.
TTCTTTTTGATAGTACCCTCCTCAAGACCACTTTTAATCATGTTAAGCGCAGCCCGATCTTTTACGCTCCCACCAGGATTATGGCCTTCCATCTTAAAAAATAATTTAACGTTAGGGTTGGTATTTAAAATCCTAGATTCTACCAAGGGTGTATTTCCTATTAGGTCTAAAAGGTTATTAGGCATTTGAGGCTGTTTTTATTTTAATTTCTGGAGAATGGAACACTGTTGAATGAGGAGGAACAGAAGCTGTTAGCCATGCATTACCGCCAATTACACTATTGGCACCAATTATGGTTTCTCCCCCTAATATAGTAGCGTTGGCATAAATGGTAACATTATCTTCTATAGTAGGGTGCCTTTTGGTTTTCTGTAATTTCTTTGCTACGTACAAACCGCCCAATGTAACGCCTTGGTATATTTTTACATGATTTTTGATAATTGCGGTTTCACCAATAACTACACCGGTACCATGGTCTATATGAAATGAATCCCCAATGGTTGCTCCAGGGTTTATGTCCACACCTGTTTGTCTATGAGCATACTCTGTCATTAAACGGGGCACCAAAGGAAACCCAACCTTATAAAGTTCATGTGCAAGTCTATATATGGCAATGGCATAAAATCCAGGATAGGCCATATACACTTCCTCTATGCTCAAGGAAGCTGGATCACAGTTTACCGTAGCCTCGGCATCCAAGTTTAAACGCTCTAATATGCGTGGCAACTTTTGAACATAGTTGTCCCATATTTTTTTACAAGGTTTCTCACTGTCCCAACAAGCCAAATCCACTAAATTGTCAAATTGTAGTTGTAATTCTATTAAATTATCAGAAACCGGGGTCTCCATATCAAAAAGCGTATAGAATAAAAGGTCTGTAAATGTTTCTACATTTTTTTTTAACCGAAACCTTAAATTAGGTTGCTTTTTATGTTTGATAATTTTATCTACTATAGATTTGTGGTCCATTGTTTTGTATTATGAAATCAAAATTAACCAATAAATTAAAAGGACTTCCTTGCATTTGGTTAACTTTAGCTTAAAATCACAACTGCTAAGTCGTATGTTATATCCGGTAATTACCAAAGAAACTTTAGAATTTTTAAAAGATCTTAAAAAAAACAATAATCGAGAATGGTTTACCGAGCATAAAAGTAGATATACAGCTCATCAAAAAGAAGTTAAATCTTTTTTAGAAAATATTCTAGAGTTGATGAGTTCACATGATGAAATCGAAAGATTAAAAATGTTCAGAATTTATAGGGATGTTCGCTTTTCTAAAGATAAAACACCTTATAAACATAATTTTTCCGGATCATTTAGTAGGTCTGGCTTGGATAAACGAGGTGGATACTATGTTCATATTGAACCTAGTGGTAGTTTTATAGCCACTGGGTTTTGGAACCCTGAAAAAGAAGATCTCTTTAGAATCCGCAAAGAATGGGAGCTGGATCCAACCGAACTTAAAGAAATTTTAGAAAAAAAAGATTTTAAGGAAACATGGGGTAATTTAATAGGTGACGAACTAAAAACTGCTCCTAAAGGTTTTGATAAGGAAGACCCAAACATTGAACTTATCAGAAAAAAACAATTTATTTTTGTGAAAAAATATTCGGACAAAGAGGTTTTACAAGAGAATTTCGCAAGTAGTATTAATTCATCATTTAAGCTTATTAGACCATATTTTGATTTAATGAGCAGTATACTTACTACCAACTTAAATGGAGAATCTTTATTGGACTAATATGGATTGGTCAAAAACCTGAATTTGGTCTTGTAACCTTGTAATTACCATATTCATCATTCTTTTGTTTAAAGAGGAAGAGTTTTGAATATATAGCTCATATTCTTCAATGGTGTATTGACCAATAATCATTCCCTTTAGGGAATTACGGAACTTAACGTCTTTTTGTATGGCATTTGCTATGTACTCCATTCGTTTTTCCAGAGACAAATCGTAAAATGAGTTTTTAGTTTTTACAATATAATTCTGAAAGGCAGCCAATAATAAATTGTTCTGTAATTTTATAATCGGTCTTAGCGTTTCGTTTTGAAATCGCTCCTCGAAACTCATATTAGGAAGGATTTTAGCTGAGGGAATTAACGGTCGTATCTGAATTAACTTCTGGGACCTTAAGTTCATAATGTAGTTGTTTTTATAAAGTTAGGGAATAAGATATTTGTATTCAGTTACCCCTTTGGAAGTTTTTAACGAGGTTATAAACAGTGTCAGTTATCTTAAATGTTACAATAAACGGTCTTTAATTATTTTCACTTAATATTTAAGTGTTTTTAACATATTCGTGATACGACCAAATTAAACGATAGTCGTTTGTCGATATTTGCCTAAAATCATTATTTTGATAAATTTTTGACAATCTAGGTAAATTCAATTTATCGATTTAAAAATTAGGGCCTAGTAGAAAATTGAAAACCATAAAACTTCATTTTAAATTGGAAATATTGCCGTCATGTATTGATTTTCGTTATAATTTTGGACCATAAAAAATGTGTTATGAGATTCCATACTAGAAAATTAGTTAAGCCAGAAGATCTAAACTCTAACGGTACATTATTCGGCGGTAAGGTGTTGGCTTGGATAGATGAAGAGGCCGCATTATATAGCATTATTCAGTTAGAAAACGGACGTATTGTTACCAAGTACATGTCCGAAATAAATTTCATGAGTGCTGCCAAACAAGGCGATATTGTTGAAATTGGCGTTCAGGTAGTAAAATTTGGCCAAACTTCTTTAACCTTAAATTGTGAGGTAAGGAATAAAATGAACCATGAAACGATAGTAACCGTCGATAATATAATAATGGTAAACCTAGGAGAGGATGGTAAGCCAAAACCTCATGGTAAAACTAAAATTGAATTTGTAAAGGATAGACTGGCTTCCATTGACAATGATTAGTTTTGGGCTAAAATTTCAGATTTTGCTTGAACTTCATCTAAAACGCGGAGGAGGTTACCGCCCCAAAGTTTTTCAATTTCACTTTCTGTATAACCTCTTTTAACAAGTTCTAGCGTTACATTAAAAGTTTCAGAGGCATCTGACCAACCTTCTATGCCTCCACCGCCGTCAAAATCAGAACTTATGCCTACATGATCTATACCTATAAGTTCAACCATATAGTCTATATGGTCTACAAAATCTGATACGGAAACACCTTCAGGAACATCTTCTCTACTAGTAACCATTTCTTTGGCCATGTTCGTAACAATAGGATAGTTCTTGTAAAACAGCTCTTTATCGGCTTCCGATAATGTTTTTAATTGTGAGCGTTCATACCAGGTTATTCCCAACGAATCTGCTATGTGTTTATGTAATTCTTTCATGTAACTAGAGCGCGCTTCATGTTTCTTTGTATTTAAATACGAACTAAAAGCTACAGTTTGCACAACACCCCTGTTTTCTTTAATAAGCTTTAATTGATCATCATCAAGATTCCTACTGTGGTCACAAAGTGCTCTCGCAGAAGAATGTGAAGCAATTATAGGTGCCTTTGATAATGAAACCATTTGCCTCATAGCTTCTTTTGATGGATGTGAAACATCTATCATGATTCCTAGTCTATTCATCTCGTTTACAGCCTTTTTACCTAATTCACTTAAACCATTATGTAACCATACAGAATCTTTCTCGCCGGTGTTGGAGTCTGAAAATTGGCTATGTCCATTATGGGACAAGGAAATATACCTAGCTCCAAGTTCATAATATTTTTCAAAACCAGAAATATCCTCACCTATTGGATAGGCATTTTCTACACCTATCATGGCAACTTTTTTTCCTGATGCATGAATTCGTCGTACATCATTAGAATTTAGGGCAAGCTCAATTGATTCAGGTGCAATCTCTTTGCAAAGCCTATGTATAGCTTCGAATTTGGCCATAGCATTTTCTTTTGCCTTGGTATATCCTTTTTCGTTAAGGGAATCTTGGCCGGTATACACAATTAACCAACTCACATCTAAACCACCTTGTTTCATTTTTGGTAGGTTTATTTGGGTATTTAAATCCTGTGTATAATTAATACTATCTGTAAAATTCTTTACGTTGATATCATTATGAGTATCAATCGTAATAACTTTTTCATGAATTTTGTGAGCTTTTTCTTGTAAGGATTCCTCCAATTCTACTTTCTTTTCACCACAGGAAATTAATAGGAATACTAGTAATAAACAGGCTAATTGCTTCATAACGATATATTTTATACCTACAAATTAAGGCTATACACAACAAAAAAGGAAGTCTATAGAACATTTTATTGCCTACAGGTCATTAAAGCTGGATTTTTAGCCTAAGTAGATATTAAATAATGTACCCAAATTAGAAACTAACCAATGTCCGTTTCAAAAACGAAAGATTTATTAACCCAGTTGTCACAATTGGAATCCAGTTTAGATTATTTTTCATTCGACAATTTAAATTCCGAAGATGCTACCGCATTAAAAATTACTTTCAATGATTTTAAAGAGAAATTGGAACAAAAGATTTTTAATCCTGGTACTGAAACCCAAAAAATATTCTCTAAAAAAACCGAGGAAAGAAATGACACCAAATTCATTGCTCATATAAGCCATGAAATACGCACACCCTTAAATGGCATTATAGGTTTTGTAAACTTATTAAAAGAGGAAGAATTAAATCCTAGTCAAACAAAAAAGGTAGATGCCATACAATCTGCATCTTATTCATTATTGGATATAATTAATGAGGTTCTGGAGTATTCCAAACTTATGTCCGGAGCTAATGAATTTGATGAGATAGATTTTAATGTATATGCATTGGTCAATGATGTGATTTTCTTATGCCAGACATTGATTGTAAATAAAAATGTAGAGCTAACATATGCAATAGATCCAAAGATTCCCAATGCTTTAAAAGGTGATCCATCTAAACTATCACAAATACTATTGAACCTTATAGGCAACGCCATAAAATTTGTAGAAAATGGTAGTATCTCTTTAAATGTAACATTAAACCGGTCAAAAAATAAAAGTTTTGACTTGGATTTTATGGTTTCCGATACTGGAATTGGTATTGCAAAGGAAAAACTAGCAAGTATTTTTGATAGTTACTCACAGGCAGAAAATGATACATATACCAAATATGGAGGTACTGGACTTGGGTTAAGTATCGTTAAAGAAATCATTGAAAAGCAAGGTGGCCATATATCGGTTTCTAGTAAAATAAATAAAGGAACCACTTTTAACTTCAATATACCCTATAAAGAAGGCGTATTAAAAAATATTCCTAAAAAACCCGTTCAATCAATGGGTGTTAATAAGGGCAAGGAGTTATTAAACGGTACTCAAATATTGGTTTTTGAAGACAATCTGATGAACCAACATCTAATAACGGAACAACTTACCAAATGGGGTTGCCATGTTTATGTAACTGCCGACGGTAAGAAGGGATTGAATATTCTAAAAGTAAAAGAAATTGATTTGGTTTTAATGGATTTAAAGATGCCAGGCATGAATGGCTTTGAAATCTCGAACCAGATACGTTTAAACAAAAATATTAATCAAGTACCAATAATAGCGGTAAGTGCAGATTTTACTGCAAAAGACCAAGAAAGTTGCATTGCTTCGGGCATCAACGATTTTTTACTAAAACCATATACTTTGCAAGAGCTTTTATCCAAATTACTCAAAAACAAGTCAGAAATACCATTAACAGAAGAAAGTAGAAGTCTCTTACAACAAAAGACCATAAGTCCAGACAAGGATTTACAGGTTGATTTAAAATCTGTCTTGGACGACTGTTGCGAAGAAATCGATGTTTTAGCAGAACTTATAAGGCTATTTAAACAACACGCTTACGAATTTATTGGCTCGGTAAAAATAAATCTTGAAAATGATAATCTGCAGGAAATTGGCTTGGCCGCACACAAATTAAAAGCAGGTTTGGCCATGATGAAAGTTGATTATCTAAAAGAATTAATGGTAGAGATGCAGTTGAGCTCTAAGCAAAATGATAAAGATAAAGTAGAGGAACTTTTTAAGGATTTCTTGGATAGTTACCCTATTTGTGAAGATAATATTGATGAGTCATTTCTAAAACTTAAAAGAAGTTAACATGGCCGGAAAACAAATATTATTGGCAGATGATGATGAACTGCTTGCTTCACTACTTGATTTTAGATTAAAAAAGGGAGGGTACCAAGTTCATTATTCCACAAACGGTAAAGAAGTGAAGGAATATTTAAAAACGAATATCCCAGATCTTATCGTAAGCGATATTATGATGCCTTATTTTTCTGGTATAGAGCTAATTAACCACGTAAGAAATGAACTGTCATCTAACATTCCGATCATAATAATTTCATCCGCTGGAAATGAAGAAAATGTTTTAAGCGCTTTTGAACTAGGAGCTAATGATTTTATATCTAAACCTATAAGACCATCAGAGTTGTTAGTACGTATCGCTAGAGAATTAAAAAAATAAATAAAAATTGTTCATAGTCCCCCAGACATACAAGATTACATCGTTGATCACTGCACCGAAAATATCTACGGATTTACTTTGGAGCATGTCTATATTGTTTGTGGTATTGTGCTTTATTTACATATTCTCCGTATTCTATTTTAGAAATACTATATCGAAAGAAGCTAAGGAAATAAGGAAAAAGAAAATGGAGCTTTCGCCAATAATTAGCGAGTTTCTTTTTTATGATGAAAAAGGTGATAAAATTGAAAAAATAAATTACATAGGACTAAAAATCCAAGTAAGGGAACTCATCAAAAATACCTTTGATCGTAAAGTGCTTACGGAAATACTCATGGACTTACGTAAAGATGTTTCTGGGGCTACACGGGAAGAACTGTTTCATATTTATCAAGATTTGGAATTACATAAGGATGCCTATAAAAAATTAAAAAGTCTACGCTGGGAGCTGGTTTCTAAAGGAATTTATGAACTCACACAAATGCAAGTTGAAGAATCCTACGGCTATATTACCAAATTCATTAATGATAAGCGCCCAACCATAAGAAAACAGGCAGAAATTGCAGTTGTCACCTTAAAAGAGGAAGGAATATCATATTTCTTGGATCATACAAAATCTAAAATTTCTGAATGGCAACAGTTAAAGTTATTGGACGTAGTTAGAAATAAAGAAGATTTTAATGCGCCTTCATTTAGGCTTTGGCTTACTTCTAAAAACAACTATGTGGTACTTTTCTCATTACGTTTGATTAAATATTTTAATCAAAACGATGCAAGTGCCTCTTTAATTCAACTTTTAAACCACAAAAACAACATCATTAAACGTGAGGCAATTACGTGTATCAAGGATTTTAACGTTAGAAATGCAATTCCGGTACTTCAACAAATTTTTGGTAAATGTAATACAGATACTAAGTTGTTCATCTTGGAGGCCATTGCAGAATTGGGAAGTGAATCTGAATTAAATTTCCTTAAGCAAGTAGAAGCAAATGATAAGGACTTCACTGTAAGAAACAAAGCCATAAGGGCCATTAACACTATTTGCCCAGAAAGTATTTTACCAACAAAGGATATAGAAGCGACTCCCAATGATAAATCGCTATCGGTTTTATCGAGTTCTATAAAATCAGATAACGAAATATCAGATAATAAGGAAAATCCAAGTTTTCAACCTTTGGAAAGTAAAATGAGTTTAGATGAAAATGATTCTTTATCAGTACCTGATTATGTTAATAATGCAGAAGAAGAGGAACCTATAGTTACTATGGAAACTTTATCAATTGAGAATGAATTGACAAATAAGGTTGAGGAAGTTGTTACGGAAGATGATATTAATAGCGAAGAATTTAAAAATACCGTAGAACTATCTGTAGATGAAATTAGGTTTTTACCTATAGTAACAGAGAATAGTGTTGAAAATAGGGTAAACTGGGATAATAATAAAGATGAGAACGATATCAATGACCTAGATGTTATCTTCGAAAATTGTAAAGAAAGTGAAGTTAAAACACACCCGATTGATGCTGAACTTAATTTAGATTTCTTACCCGTAATCACAAGTAATACCGATGCAAAAAGCAACCCATTACAAATCGAAGTTGATTTTGAGGAGGTTAAAGCAGAGACTGAAGAAAAAATAGATATATATAACCATACGGTCATTTATGAAATAGTTAATTCTGCCAATCCTAATATAACTATTGATGATGAAGCCAAAGCGACTACTTATTCATTTTCAAAAGAATCGGCTGATTATGAGACAAGTGATTTTGAAGTTGAATTTGAGGAAGTAACATTTGAGGAAGAAATTATAGAAGAATCGGAAATCTATTTAGATTGGAATCTATTCATGGATACGGATGATATAAATCAAAATGAAATTATAGAAGAAAACTCCCAAGTTAATAGTGAGCAGGAAACAGAAATAGAATCTCAAAAACCAAATAGCTACATTGAAATTCCCACTGCTAAGTTTTATGATGATGACACTCTTGAAAAAATGGTGCTTCTAGAAAATATGTCGGATCTAGGTGACTATAGAGAAATTCCATTTTTAAAATTGATGTTAATTAATGAGAATTCCGAACCTGTTATTTTAAAAATAAATAATCTGATAAATAGGTTTAAGGAGACTAACGATAGTATTTCTAACTTCAAAATTACCGACCTCGAAGCTGGCTACAGTGTGTTTCAAGAACTTTTTGATAAAAGTGATTTTGAATCCAAATTAATGTTACTGGATGAGATAGCTAAAATTGGGGATGAAAAAGAATTACCCTTATTAAATAATTTAGTTAATGGCTATGACAAAATCATTAGCAAGAAAGCTGCAATAGTTACAACAACCTTGCACCAACGTTTGGCTTCATTACAACCGAACATATCCGATAGTATCAATGAGTATTTAGAACAAAAGGTATTAGAGGATACAGAAGAAAGTTTGTTTGAAGTAGGATTTGAAGTTGGAAAGTCAAAGCCAATTATAAATAAAGATAATTCACATAGGGTTCACTATGGCAGCACACTATTTGATCAATTGGTAGGGGCATCATCAAAACTATATAACAAGTTTAATAAGTAGTGAAACAATGGATGTTTTTATAGAATACATAAATCTAATATTCCTTGTTTTTACGGTAGTATTGTTTACCATGTTCACACTTATGGGATATTTTGCCACTAGAAACTCCATACACTATAGAAACAAGAATAGTTTTGGTGACATGTCTAAATTAATGGCATCACCATTGGCTCCAA
>CBFIGW010000131.1:0-9111 GCA_965662155.1 Maribacter sp.
TCTCAACATTTAGGCCACTTACAGTCCAATGTTGAATTCTAGCGCCAAGGTTGTAATAATAAGAGTTTGAGCCCGTTGATATTTGATTGCTATATTGTAGAAACCCGCTAAAACGATTGGTTTTTATGGCGTTAAACGCGTTTATATTGTAAAAGGCAACTAGTGGTGCGTTAAAAGGCAGTTCCGGTTGGTTATTGATAAATTCGGTTCTTGGTGGTCTTACGGAAAACCCTGCAGAATCTATAAACTCGGACTCCCTAAGTTGATCCCGAATATCTTCATGCGTGTATTTGGCACCCCATTCTATACTCTTGTTCTCTTTTTTGTGAATTCCTTTATGACTTACATTAAAGATGAGGGCATCCAAATCGTTTCTGGACCTATTGAATTGGGATCCTAGGCCTCTTGTATTAATGGCATCACCTAATGATTCGCTATTTAAATTACTATCAACTTCTCCCAATTCATAAGCTGCAACAACATCTGAATATTCTTCTTCTGTAGTATGATAAATTGAAGCTATCAATTTTAGCGTAGTGTTCTCATCTAAATAGTAGTTACTTTTTAATGCTCCTAGAGCTGTTGCATATCTATTGTTTTCATTACCGTCATAAAATATTAGAAGTGCTTTTGGGTCTTCCAAGGTTCCAAAGTTGGTTTGCCTGTTTATAGGCTCGTTCTGGTAGTTGTTTATAGAGAGGTGCCCTAAAAAGTTCAAATTTAATTTACTGGAAAATTGATAGGAAAAGTAGCTTTGTAAATCGGTAAAAGAAGGTTTAAAATTACTTTGGGTATTTTGACTGTTAACCAATAATGCATTGTTGCGATAACGTAATCCGGTGATACTACTAAATTTATTATTTGCAGATCTTGTTTCTAAACTGGCATTTACACCTAAAAAACTAATATCAGCTTTAGCGGAAAACGATGTAGGCACCTTATAGGTAATATCCAACACAGAAGACAATTTATCCCCATATTTAGATTGAAAACCACCTGAGGAAAACTTAACATCCTTTACTAGGTCACTATTTACCATGCTAAGTCCTTCTTGTTGTGCCGACCTTATTATAAAAGGTCTGTAAACCTCTATGTCATTAATGTATACCAAGTTTTCATCATAATTTCCGCCTCTTACGGAATATTGTGTGCTTAACTCGTTGTTGGAAGAAACACCGGGCAATAATTTTAAAATGTTTTCCACTCCAGCATTGGCACCTGGGATTTTAAGTATTTTTTCAGTAGAAATAGTAGTTATCTGTTCTACCTTTTTTTCGCCACCAGCGGTTATGGTAACACCATCGACCTGTTCTACATTGACCTTTAGAACGGGATTAAACTCAAATGTTTCATTGCTTGTTAAGATTAGGTCACTTAAAACAATATCCTTGTGACCTACGTGTGAAAACACTATTGTTGTTTGTATGTCTGCTATTACTTCTAGAAGGTAAAATCCATTAGTATCGGTAGTAGTGCCTTTTCCGTTAGAAACAATATTAACATCTATTATGGGTTGGTTTTCCTCATCTAGAACAACTCCCGTAATAGTACCCGTTTGCCCAAAGCTGGCAAACTGGAACATTATCAAGGTAACTAGAATAAGTTTACAAAACTTCAAAGGTTTTATTTTCTAAAGAAAGATGTGGTCAAGGAATTTGTATTGCCTACATTATCAGTAACGGTAACTTTTAATACACATTGTTTTTTATCCAAAATCTTATCATCAAAATTATAAGTCAGCGTATTTCGCTTTGGTTCATATTCCATTAATATCCACTCACCATTTAAAGTTGCGGAATAGGTGTCTATTCCACTTAAGTCATCGGAAATATGTACACTTAAGTATTTATAATTGTTTAACCATTGTTTTTCTTTGAAATTCTTATTTCTAATTTTTGGCGAAACAGTATCCTTTGCTAACGTATACGTTCCCAAATTACGAGTTCTAGCAGTAAAAGTGCTTCCTCTTTTATAGGTATTTAGATAACTGGGGTTTAGTTTTTTGTCCAATCTGGCAATAAAAAGTTGTTTTTGTTCTTCAGTAGAATATTTAGAGGCATCAAAAGTGATGGTAAAATTACGGTGTGCCGGTACAGTATTGGTATGTATGGTCACTGTATCTTTCCCTTTTTTTAAATCGATATAAAAATCTTCATAGAAGGTATTTTCTGGAAAATATACTTTGGCAATACCTAGGTCATAATTATTGGGCTTCTTGGCTATCACATAATTTGGTGTTGTGTTATTCTTTTTAACACCGTTCCGTGCTTCACTTTTGCCTTCAACGGGTATTCTGACTTGTACTTTGTTTTCTGCTAAATCCTTAATAACCAAATCTATATTGTAGTTTAAACCTTCTCTAATTTCAATTTGGCCATTATTATATATTTCATTGTAAATGCTGAGGTAGTTGCCAGGTGACTTAAAGCACTTTTGAATTCGTTTACGGTACCTACCAAAGTAGTCGTAATCGATTAAGGTATTTATATATCTTGTTTCTCCAAAGGAGAAAGATTCAAAATCGTAGGCAGTATATGTCTTTCCATTTACCAAAAGCTCAACCGCATAAACGCCATTTCTATTAGCGGCCATGTCCTGGCGGTCGAAACCAATAAATCCTACTCCTATTTTGCCATTGGCCTTTACTGTTTCGGCCAAGTAAGTACCATCGTTCTGTTTGGTGAAGTTAATTTGCACCTTTTCTTCACTTTGGTTTACTTGTGCGTTCTTGGATAAAGGATATACAAATACCTTTTCTAATATAGGATTTGTGGCATCCGCTACTTCTATATTATAAAGTAAAGGATTCGTAGGTTTTTCGGAAATACTGCTCCTAATTTCAAAATGTAGGTGAGGACCTGCAGACCCTCCAGTATTTCCACTATAGGCAAGTAACTCCCCTTTTTCTATTTTCAACTCCCCATAATCAGGAAATACTTCTACTTCATAAGACCTTTTTTTGTATTGAAGTTTTTTAATATAAGCTTCTATTTTAGGAGAGAATTTTTGTAGGTGTCCATATACCGAAGTGTACCCATTGGGGTGCGCCATATAAAGCACTTTGCCATAGCCCCAAAGCGATACTTTTATTCGTGTGATAGTTCCATCGCCTATTCCAAATACAGGTAGCCCTTCGCGTTGTTGAGTCTTTATGTCTATTCCGGCATGAAAATGATTAGAACGTAGTTCACCAAATGTTCCCGCTAAAATTATAGGAATATCCAATGGTGGTCTAAATGCGTTTTGTGGATATTTTTCCTGTCCGTTTACTAAAATGGTAAGAAGACATAGGATGAAGCAACAATATTTTGTCATAGTGGTTAAATGTCCTACGAAAATAAATAAACAAGTCCAATTCTAGAAAGTTGTACTTGCTAAATATGAGAAACAAAGCACAAATCACTGTTTTATGGATCATGCAACTTTCTTGTAAGAATAAATGTAAAAAGTATTGCTAAGTCGTGGAATGAATGTTAACTTTGTGTAAATCGCATCGAATTTAATATATGAGCGAATTAATTCAAATCGTTGATACTTTAGAAAATAAAGTTAGTAAACTTCTCCATAAATTGGAGCTATTACAACAAGTAAACAAAGATTTGGAAAATGAATTATTGAATCTTAAATCTTATCAAGAAACCGAAAAACAGTCGGTTTCTGAATGGGAAGAAAAGTATAATTCGCTCAAATTAGCAAATTCAATGCTTGGCAGTAATACAAATAAAACAGAAGCTAAGCTTAAAATAAACACATTGATACGGGAGTTGGACCATTGTATAACCCAGCTTTCGGAATAATGTTTACATAATATGTCTGAAAAGCTCAAAATAAAGCTTTCTATTGCAGATAGGGTCTATCCTTTAACCATAGATCCAAGTCAAGAAGAAGGTTTAAGAAAAGCAGCCAAAAATATAGAACAATTGGCTAAAAAATTTGAGCAAAATTATGCCGTTAGGGATAAGCAAGATGTTTTGGCCATGTGCGCCTTACAATTTGCTTCTAAAATAGAGCAGAAAGGCATTGATCAGATAGAAGGAACCAAAGAAGCTGAAGAGCGTTTAAAAGCGCTTAGTAATTTGGTGAGTTCTAAGCTAGCTATAAAATAAAATACGTTCTTTTAAATATATTAAGTTACTGCCCACATTGGTATTATCTTTTGACGAACTCAACACTAATTTGTTTAAAAAGGGTGAGTTTAGGTTGTAAAAGCATGCCTTACTAGTATAAGGATCCTTGATCAGTCTGTTAGCCCTAAACCTGTTTACCGGAGTTTGTACAAAACTTCTCCAATGTGGGCTTTTTTTATAAATAAATTACACTATGGATAGTACAATGATTATAATAGCAGCTATTGTTGGTTTGGCAATTGGATTTGCCATCGCCAAGTTTATGGAAAAGGGCAAAGCCTCCAAAACCATAGCCAATGCCAAAAAAGATGCCACACAAATTTTAAAAGAAGCCAAAGTAGAAGGTGAGAATATAAAAAAGGATAAGATTTTACAGGCTAAGGAAAAGTTTTTAGAATTAAAGGCAGAGCATGAAAAGGTAATTATCAATAAGGATAAAAAAATAAGCGAGTCGGAAAAACGCACAAGGGACAAGGAGTCCCAAGTTAGCAGCGAACTTGCAAAAAACAAAAAGTTAAACTCCCAATTAGAAGGAAAGTTAAAAGACATAGAACATCGAAAGGAGTTTTACGAAAAGAAACAGTCTGAAGTTGATAAATTGCATAAAAGCCAAGTGCAGCAATTAGAGGTTATTTCTGGAATGTCTGCAGATGAAGCTAAAAGTCAATTAATAGAAAGCTTGCGGGAAACTGCCAAAACTGACGCCATGGGATATATACAGACCACGGTTGAAGAAGCTAAATTAACTGCACAGCAGGAGGCAAGGAAAATCGTTATTAACACTATTCAGCGCATTGGTACGGAAGAGGCCGTGGAAAACTGTGTGTCTGTTTTTAATATTGAATCAGACGATGTTAAAGGTAGGATTATTGGGCGTGAAGGACGTAATATTAGAGCTCTTGAATCTGCAACAGGTGTAGAGATTATTGTAGATGATACGCCAGAGGCAATTATTCTTTCATGTTTTGATAGTGTTCGTAGGGAAGTTGCGCGTTTGTCCTTACACAAATTAGTTACAGATGGTAGAATCCACCCAGCCAGAATTGAGGAAATTGTAAGGAAAACAGAAAAACAGATAGAAGGAGAAATTGTTGAGATCGGGAAGCGTACAGTTATAGATTTGGGAATTCATGGACTACATCCAGAGTTAATAAAGGCTGTAGGTAGAATGAAGTATAGATCTTCTTACGGTCAAAACTTATTACAACACTCTAGAGAAGTTGCCAAACTATGTGGCGTAATGGCCTCTGAATTAGGTTTAAATCCAAAAATAGCGAAAAGAGCAGGTCTACTACATGATATTGGTAAGGTGCCAAATACAGAAGCTGAGGTAGAAACGCCACATGCTATTCTTGGTATGCAATGGGCAGAAAAGTTTGGAGAGAAAACAGAGGTTTGTAATGCGATTGGCGCCCACCATGACGAAATTGAAATGAAAACTTTAATTGCGCCTATAGTTCAGGTTTGTGATGCTATTAGTGGTGCAAGGCCTGGAGCAAGAAGACAAGTTTTAGATTCCTATATACAACGTCTTAAGGATTTGGAGGAAATTGCCTTTGGCTTCAGTGGAGTACAAAAAGCATATGCAATACAAGCAGGTAGGGAATTACGTGTAATTGTTGAAAGCGAAAAGGTGAATGATGATAAGGCTGCTCAGTTGTCTTTTGAAATATCCCAAAAGATACAGACTGATATGACATATCCAGGTCAGGTTAAGGTTACTGTTATTAGGGAAACTAGAGCGGTTAACGTTGCTAAGTAACCCGCACATAAATATTAAGAGAATAAAAAAGAGCTGGTTACAGCTCTTTTTTTAGTTTAAGGAATTTAACCAAGTTTTTAATTGCCCTTCTTCTGCTTGGGTTAATTTAATTTTTCTACCCTTTGGCATTTTCTTTTTTTCAAAGACTTGATAATAGATTATGTCAGATAGGCTATCCATGTTAGCAATTGTAAAAACAGTTTGCCTCTTTTTAGTAGCATGACAAACATTACATTTATTTACTAAGACAGTAAGAGCCTGTTTCTGTACATCATTTGCTTGATAGAAAGTTGACAAAGTATCTGTGTATTTAACCTGAGCGTTAACAGATATACTTATGAAGTTTATGAAGAACAGAAATAGTAATTTCATAAGTATATTCATAAATCGAAATTAGGTAAAACAAGCCTTCTAAAACTAATTTACTGGATCAAGTTATTTTATTCGTTTACCTTGAGTGGTAATGGAAAGACCCTGTTGACCATAAGTTGAAATCATTACGCCTTCAAATAAAGGCTCAGGACCATCTTGGTTTGTAGCCCATTCAAAGATAAAATTACCTCCGGTTCCGCCTTCCTTGTTAAATTCAGCAATTACAATTTCTAAGGTTTCTAGCGGGTTCATCACAATAGGGGAATCCAAGTAAGATTTAATCAACTTTCCATGAGTGTCATAATAATCTGCCCTTAGCAAAAATGCATCTTGGCTTTCATCTGTATTTCTAATACTCACCGTAGCGGTTAAATCCAACTCGGTATGTTCTGTATAACTATATATCTGTGAGTAAACTGATAAATATGTACTACCTAGAACTAAACTATCTTTTAAAGGGGTTTTAATTTCTTTATTGGACCAATCAATAGGTTTCAGGGTGTCATCTGTTGTTTGTGTGGTATTGCATGAAGCTAACAACAAAGTGAAAAGAACAGTTATATAGTAAAGCTTACACGACATAAATCTAAATTTAGTATTACTCAATTTGCGCTTTTTTTGTCATTAATTCTTTAAAATTACTCTTCTTCCGATTGTGAGATTTCTTCGGTTTCCTCTTCTTTGTTTAAATTGTTCTCCATGATGTTCAGTTTCTTAAGTTTGGCTTTCCAAGATTCTAGGGCTTCTTTATGATCATTCACCTTTTTAATAACATCTTGTACTATAGGGTTGTCCTCAGAGGCATTTGAGAAAAACTGAAGGTTATTTTCCAATTGTCGAATTTCGTTTTTGCTTTCATCCATTTTTTTACGGATAAAACTTCTTTCGCTCCTAATTGCCCTTTCTTGGTTTTCACTTTGGGAAATATTCTGAATCTTATTACCGTAGCTTAATAGCTCGGATTCTTGTTTGCTAATGCCCATTTTTCTAAAAAGAGCATCAATAACTTTGTTGAATTTTTGATTGATGTTTTTTTTCTTAAAGGGAACATGTCCAATTTTCTTCCATTCAGAAATAAAACTTTTCAAAGAATTTATATTGGCATCTTTATCTTCTGTAATTTCCCAAGTCTTCAACTTTTCTAAAATAGCTTCTTTTAGTTTAAGGTTTTCTGACTCTTCCTTAAATGAATCGTTCTTGTTGGCATGAAGTCTATCAAAATAAGTATTACAAGCCGTTTTAAAATCTTTCCATAGTTTGTCTGAATACTTTCGTGGTACATGTCCTATTTTCTTCCATTCACTCTGTATTCTTTTCATTTCAGCAGTTGCCGAATCATAATCTTCACTATCTTTTAAAGAAACAGCAATGTCTAATAAAGCTCTTTTTTTGGTAAGGTTGTCTTGTTGCTCTTTTTTTAAGTTTTTATAAAATGCATTTTTGTTTTTATTAAACGCTCGTACTGCATTTTTAAAGGCACTCCATGTTTTTTCATTTTCCTTTTGAGGAACTTTTCCTGCTTTAAAAAAAGATTCCCGTAATGCTTCTAGTTCTTTAATTTGTTTTTGAAGGTCTCTATGATTGTTTGAAACATTTTCCGAAAGTTGAAGGATGTTCTTTATAATTTCCTTTTTTCTTTCCAGATTTTCTTCATTAACTTTATCTAACTCCTTAAAGTAATCAAGTCGTCTTTCGTGGATTGTTTTGGTGGCCTTGCTAAAACGTTCCCATATTACTTCTCTATTTTCTTTGCCAACTGGCCCAATATCTTCTTTCCAAATTTTATGTAGAACCTGCAATTCTCTAAAGGCTCTATTTAAATCTGGTTCAACGGCAAGTTCTTCAGCTCTTTCAACAATTTTCTGTTTTTCTTCAAGATTGTGCTTAAAATCTAAATCCCTTAGTTCTCTATTTAAATGAAGAAAATCATAAAAAATTTCAATGTGGTGGTGATAAGTACGCCAAACATCATTGTAGTTATTGCGGGGAATAGGCCCGGCGTTACGCCATTTTTCCTGTATGTCCTTAAAGTTTTTGTAGGTAGTGTTTATATCCTCTTCAACATTTACCAAACCTTTTAACTGTTCTATTAGCGTTAATCTTAGTGCTAAATTTTCTTTATGACTTTTTTCTAAGCTTTTGTAATGCTGGTTTCTTTTTTCCCTATAGTCATTATAAACCTCATTGAATTGCCTTTTGGTAACGGAATTATATCTAAAATCAATCTCATTACCGCCATTGGATACAAAGTCTTCTTTCTTTTGTTCGATGAATTCCTGAAATTTTAAATTAAATTCATCTTTTATGCTATCTACATGTTTTTTTATGGCTTGTACCTTCTCGTTACGAACCAGTTTTTGGAGTTCACCAACTAGATTTTCCATGGACATGGAATGATAATCTAATAAAGGAATTTCATGCCTTTTGGCAGTATCCTGATCTTCCGCATCTTCTGCATTGCTGTCATCAATTTCCTCTAAAGCATCCTTATCCGATGCTTCGGTTGTAGTAGAAACAGGTTCATTATCAGTACTTTGTTCTTTTACTTCCTCCTCAGTGCTTTTCTCCATTCCTGCTTCTTCCGGTATGGTAGTTTCTGAGCTTTTTTCCGTTACCTCTACTTTAGGTAAATCTTGTTCTTTTTCTTCTGACATCATCCTTAATTAGGTTCTTACAAGATAGTGACAACCATAGGAAATGCAAAGAATAAGAAGATTCTTTTTCAAAAATGAAAATACTATCTCTTAAAAGATATATGGTAAAATCTGAAGTTCTTAGGATAGTTGTTACTAAGAAAAAATTAAGTTGGCAGGATTAAGAATTCCAAATCTCCCAAGCTTTCTCTGCTTG
>CBFIGW010000132.1:0-9048 GCA_965662155.1 Maribacter sp.
ACAAAAAGACCATTTTCATTCAATTGAAAATGGTCTTAATTTTTATTTTGTGTGCTATTATTTAGCTGGAACAAAATCTAAAGCCACTCCATTAATGCAATGACGCTCTCCTGTTGGCTCTGGTCCGTCTTCAAAGACATGACCTAAATGTCCGCCACAAGTGGCGCAGTGTTCTTCTGTTCTTTTATAGCCAATTTTATAGTCAACATCATAAGCGACATTTCCTTCAATTTCTTGGTAAAAGCTTGGCCAGCCCGTGCCCGAATCAAATTTAGTACTGCTCTCAAACAACGGGGTCTTACAAGCGGCACAAACATAGGTTCCTTTTTGTTTGTTATCTAGCAAATCACTTGTAAACGGATTTTCTGTGGCAGCATTACGCAAAACATAAAATTCAGCTACAGTTAATTCTTTTTTCCATTCCGCTTCTGTTTTTTGTACCGCAAATTCTTTTTTTTCTTTAGTTTCTATGGCTTTTTCTTTTTTTTGTGCATTACCATTGCAACCGAGCATTAGTAAAAAAGTGCCAAGCAATATGTTGAATTTCATAATGTTGTTTTAATTTTTTGAGTTTAAGTTATAGTCGTTGCAAATTTAACCTACTTACGGTAAATATCCTGTTAAGGTTTTAATAAGCTGTTGTTCAAATAGAAACCCTATCTTTTCCGAGATAGGGCTTATCACTAATGATAGAAAATACCTTAGTTCATTTTAACCTTTTGTATTTCATTTTCGCTTACACCTAGAACACTCATGACAGAACTGATATTGGTGATATCCAATTTTCCTGTTTGTGCGGCCTCTGCAGGCAAAACTGCAATCCTAAAAACTTGATTGTCGGTATCACCTGGAGTCAAGGTACTTAAATCAAAATCAGATTCTAGGAATATGCTCACGTCAAAGAACGTGTAGTCATAATTATATTGTAACAAACCTTGATCTAGAATTCTGGTCTGTGGCATTAATCTCCAGATATCAACCGGGTCGCCATTTCCATCTTCGGTAACATCCCAAAGTATGTACACCAGAATCACATCGGTCTCAAAAACTTCTATAGTTTGTGGAAATTCATAAAACAGGCGATAATCGTTATCTAAAGAAAACGTTCCTTCTATATCTACTACTTGCCCCAATATATTCACTCCATCTTGGCCGTCTATACCATCCCTGCCATCAAATCCGTCAAATCCCGGAGGTCCTTGTGGGCCTTCACACGAGATAAAAAACATAGTTAATAGTGCTCCTAAAAGTATACTTGCTTTTTTCATGATAATCGATTTTTTTGGTTTAACTCTTACAATTTGTTGAAGTGAATTCAAAAAGCGTTCCAAATTTTAGTATTTTACAAACTAAATAGGAAATCTATCAGAATATTTAGTAATTAGAACAAAATAGTAAACTTGTTTTTAAGTTGATTAGATTTGCCATCAAATAAGAATCCATGCCCAAAGTAATACCACATTCACTTTTTACAGAATTCGACATTAATTTATTTAAAGGAGGTAAACATTATCGGTTATATGATAAATTAGGTTCGCACCCTATTGAAGTTGATGGTAAGAAAGGCACTTATTTTGCCGTATGGGCCCCTTCTGCAAAAGCAGTTTCGGTAGTTGGTGATTTTAATCACTGGAACGAAAATGAACATAAACTAAATGTGCGCTGGGATTCCAGTGGTATATGGGAAGGTTTTATACCCAATGTAGGCGTTGGAGAAAAATATAAGTACAAATTACAGTCTAACAATAATGATATTTGGACTGAAAAAGCAGACCCATTTGGAAGGTTGTGCGAACACCCGCCTAAAACAGCCTCGGTTATATGGGAGGCAGATTACCAATGGAAAGATAAAGATTGGATGGGTTACAGAAAGGAAAAAAACGGTTTAGATAGGCCGTATTCTGTATATGAAGTGCATTTAGGTTCGTGGAAAAGGGATAAGGACAATAATTTTTTAAGTTATAAGGAACTTGCAAAGGATTTGGTTACCTACGTAAAAGAAATGGGCTATACCCATGTGGAGTTTATGCCTATTATGGAATATCCGTATGACCCTTCCTGGGGTTATCAATTAACCGGTTATTTTGCACCGACTTCCAGATTTGGAACACCGGATGAATTTAAATTATTGGTGGATGCTTTTCACCAAAATGATATTGGGGTAATCTTGGATTGGGTACCATCACATTTCCCGGAGGATGCTCATGGTCTCGGGTTTTTTGATGGCTCGCATTTATATGAGCATCCAGATAGAAGAAAAGGGTATCACCCAGATTGGAAAAGTCTCATTTTTAACTACGGTAGAAATGAAGTACGTGCCTTTCTTATAAGTAATGCTTTGTTTTGGCTAGAACAATTTCATGTAGATGGATTACGAGTAGATGCCGTGGCCTCTATGTTGTACTTGGATTATTCACGTGAAGATGGTGAGTGGGAACCAAATATGTACGGTAACAATGAAAATTTGGAGGCCATGTCCTTTATTAGGGAGTTGAACCAAGAAGTATATGCCAGTTTCGACGGTGTTCAAACTATCGCAGAGGAGTCTACCGCTTTTACCGGGGTTTCCAAACCTGTGAATTTTGGTGGACTGGGATTTGGGATGAAATGGATGATGGGATGGATGCACGATACCTTAGAATATTTTAAGAAAGAGCCAATTTATAGAAGACATCATCAAAACGATCTTACCTTTAGCATGACCTATGCTTTTACAGAAAACTTTATGCTTCCATTTTCACATGACGAGGTAGTTTATGGTAAGCAATCCTTGGTTTATAGGATGCCTGGTGATGAGTGGCAACAATTTGCCAATTTACGATTGCTTTTTGGTTATATGTTCACACATCCAGGCACCAAATTAATGTTTATGGGTGGTGAGTTTGGACAAACATCTGAATGGAATTTTCAACAAAGTCTGGATTGGCATTTGCTACAGTATGAAGTGCATGCTGGGATACAACAATTTGTGAAGGACTTAAATCATTTATATAAGGGCTCACCTGCTTTATATGAAAAACAATTTAGTCCAGAAGGTTTTCAATGGATAGATTATGGAGATCATGAAAATTCTGTTTTAACATATGTGCGAAAAGGACATGATGAAAAGAACGATCTTATCATTGCTTGCAACTTTACACCTGTTGTACGGGAGAATTATAGAATCGGGGTACCAAAAAAAGGCCGCATTAAAGAGGTTTTTAATAGTGATAATGCTAAATATGGAGGTTCCGGCTTGTTAAACCCTTCTATAAAATCATCTACAAAAGAATGGCATGGTCATAAGAAATCCGTAGAAATTACCATTCCCCCCCTAGGTATTGTTATTTTAAAGTAATTTTTTTGCTTAAATCGTGATAGTTGGTAATAACTTGAATTATATTTTTTGATTCTAGCCGAAAGTGTTTTTTTTGTTAGTCAATAATTTGTGAATTATGATTACGAATACCGAATTAGAATATAAGGGAAACCTTTATCCCAATCAAATTGTAGAATTTAAACAGGATACGGATAAATTGTACTTCACCACGGAAAATGGGGTGATTCTTCAAATTACTATCTTAAGAGGAAGCATTATCAGATTCAGATATGCCACCAATTATATTTTTGAACCCGATTTTTCATACGCTATAGATCCCAAGGCCACGTTAGGATATAGTACTTTGGAGGTTGAGGAAAGAGATACGGAGTACATTATTAAAACGGCACGTGTTTATATTTTGGTCGATAAGAAATCTCTACGCGTTCAAATATCCGATTTAGAAGGGAATATTATAAACGAGGACGAACTTGGTTTCCATTGGGAAGAGAATTATGAGTACGGTGGCAACACCGTTAAAATGAGTAAAATCACTCAAACTGGCGAAAGTTTTTATGGCATGGGGGATAAGGCTACCCATAGCAATTTAAAGGGAAAACGAGTAGAAAATTGGGTCATGGACCAATATGCATATGGTAAGGACCAAGATCCATTGTATAAAGCCATACCTTTTTATATAGGGTTAAATAAGGGAAAGGCTTATGGACTCTTCTTTGATAACAGTTTTAAGACAAGTTTTGATTTTTCTCATGAACGAAGGAATGTAACCAGCTTCTGGGCAGATGGTGGTGAGATGAACTATTATTTCTTTTATGGTCCAGAAATGTCCAAAGTAGTATCTGCATACTCTAACCTAACGGGAGCGCCGGAACTGCCGCCCATGTGGGCTTTAGGATATCATCAATCCAAATGGAGTTATTATCCAGAAAGTAATGTAAAAGAAATAACAAAGCAGTTTAGAGATTTAAAGATACCATGTGATGCCATATATCTTGATATAGATTATATGGATGGTTTTAGATGTTTTACCTGGGACAAAAACCATTTTCCAGACCCTAAAAGAATGATTTCAGAGTTAGAGGAAGATGGGTTTAAAACTGTTGTAATGATAGATCCTGGTATTAAGATAGATAGGGATTATTGGATATATAATGAGGCTTTGGAAAATGATTATTTCTGTAAAAGGGGTGATGGTCCTTTAATGCAAGGAAAGGTATGGCCTGGCGAATGTAATTTCCCTGATTTCACGAATCCTGAAGTACGGGAATGGTGGGCCGAGTTATACAAAGAATTCATGACCGATCTTGGTGTGCATGCCGTTTGGAACGATATGAACGAGCCTGCCGTAATGGAAGTTCCGGGAAAAACAGCCCCCTTAGACACCAGACATAATTATGATGGCAATCCCTGTACACATAGGAAAGCCCATAATATTTACGGAATGCAGATGGTACGGGCCACCTATGAAGGAGTTAAGAAATATGTATATCCAAAGAGGCCTTTTGTAATTACAAGGGCAGCTTTTTCTGGTACACAGCGTTATTCCTCTACCTGGACAGGAGATAATGTAGCCACTTGGGAACATTTATGGATTGCCAATGTGCAAATGCAACGTATGTGTATGAGCGGTTACTCCTTTGTAGGGTCAGATATAGGTGGATTTGCAGAGCAACCAAATGGAGAATTATTCGCTAGATGGGTTCAGCTTGGTGTTTTTCACCCATTTTGTAGAGTACACAGCAGTGGTGATCATGGAGATCAAGAACCATGGTCGTTTGGTACGGAGGTAACTGATATTGTGAGGAAATTTATTGAAATTAGGTACCAACTTTTACCTTATTTATATACTATGTTTTATAAATACAGTAAGGAGCATGTACCCATGTTAAAACCATTGGTTTTTTATGATCAACAAGACCCTCAGACCCATTTTAGGACGGATGAGTTTATTTTTGGAGATCAAATTTTGGTTTGCCCCATTCAGGAACCTAATTCTCAAGGCCGAAGAATGTACCTGCCTAGAGGAAAGTGGTATGATTTTTGGACCGATGAATATATTGACGGAGGTAAGGAAAAATGGGTTACGGCCGACTTGGATAAAATACCGCTATATATAAAAGAAGGATCTATAATTCCTAAATATCCCATTCAACAATACGTAGGGGAGAAAAAAATTGAAGAACTTATTTTGGATACCTATTACAAAATAGGAGTAGAAACATCAGAAGTATATGAAGATGGCGAGGATGGTTACGATTATAAAAAGGGTAGGTACTCCTTACGTAATTTTAAGTTAACAGGTAAGGAGAAGTCTTTGAGCATACAGCAATTTAAACACGGAGAGTTTATAACAAGCTACGACACTTTAAAGTTTAATTTTCGTGGCTTACCATTTGAAATAGGAAGTATAGAAGTAGATAACGAGGAAGTTGCGATAAATTCTGTTCGTCCAAATGAAAATAACACTTTACATATTGATAAGAACTTTACGGTCTTACATATTAAGGCGAAATAATATTTTTGTATTTTTCGGAAAATAAACACTAATAATCATGAGAAAATTAATATTAGGAATTTTTTTATTCCTTGGGGTTGCTGCTTGTAAAGTGAACCCATTTACCGGTCAGAAAACTTTAAACTTTTACCCAAATAGCCAAATATTCCCAATGGCATTTGCTCAATACGACCAATTTCTTGGAGAAAATAAAGTGATTACCGGTACTACCGAAGCACATATGATTACCAGGGTTGGTCAGCGCATTTCTTCTGCAGCGGAAAGATGGTTGTCTGCTAACGGACACCCAGGATATCTTAAAGATTATAAATGGGAGTATAACTTAGTTAATGACGAAACTGTTAACGCATGGTGTATGCCAGGTGGGAAAATTGTTTTTTATACAGGAATTTTGCCTATAACCCAATCTGAAACCGGAGTAGCGGTAGTAATGGGTCATGAGGTGGCGCATGCTTTGGCAGATCATGGAGCTCAACGTATGAGTGCCGGTACACTTCAGCAGATTGGTGCGGTTGCTGGTAACGTAGCTATTAAGGACCCACAGAAAAGAGATATGTTTAATCAAGCATATGGTATTGGTTCTCAAGTTGGGTTGATGCTGCCTTTTAGCCGTAGTCACGAAACAGAAGCCGATCGTATTGGGTTGCAGATTATGGCAATCGCCGGTTATAATCCTTATGAAGCTGCTGAACTATGGAAACGGATGAAAGCTAACAGTGGCGGACAGGCACCACCGGAATTTATGAGTACACACCCATCTAACGACACAAGAATAAATAACCTAACCGTTTGGGCACCAGAGGCCGCAGCAGAAGCTGCTAAGTTTGGGGTCACCAATTTTAAGTAAACTAAAGGTTTTATTGTATATTAAAGCCGTTCTTTAAGAACGGCTTTTATTTTTTATCATGTCAAGAACACTTGTTTTAAAGGGCAGTAAAAAATTATTGAATGCGTGGGCATTTTATGATTGGGCCAATTCCGTTTATAGTTTAGTCATCTCGTCAGCTGTTTTTCCCATATTTTATGGTGCATTATTTAGAACGGCCAATATAGAAAAAGTAACTGTGTTTGGTGGTGAAATAGCAAGGGCCCCACTCATAAGTTATGTCACTTCTTTAGCTTTTGTTTTTATAGCTATTGTTACTCCTTTGGTTTCGGGAATTGCAGATTATCTAGGTAATAAAAAGATTTTTATGCAGTTCTTTTGTTATTTAGGAGGTATTTCATGTATTGGTTTGTATTGGTTTTCACTTGAAAACATTTATATAGGATTGGCCTGTTATTTCTTTGGTTTGGTAGGTTTTTGGGTAAGTTTTGCTATTAATAATTCTTATTTACCAGATGTTGCTTACCCTGAACAGCAGGATGGTGTTAGCGCCAAAGGATTTTCTTTAGGGTATATAGGTAGCGTTATATTGCTGTTGTTTAATCTGGCAATGGTCATGCAACCCGATTTTTTTGGAATAACTACAGATGAAGCCGGCATTGCCGAAGTTAAAGCAATGAAGTATTCATTTGTATCCGTAGGTATCTGGTGGATTATTTTTGCGCAATATTCTTTTTATTATTTGCCCAAAGGGAATAAAAGGGAAGGGGAGAGAAATAATGTGATACTAAACGGTTTTAAGGAATTGCGATTGGTTTGGCGGCAATTGACGGAACAGTTGAGGTTAAAACGATATCTAGCTGCTTTTTTTATATATAGTATGGCGGTACAGACCGTTATGCTCATTGCTACTTATTTTGGCGAGGAAGAGATTAACTGGGGAACGGATAGCGAACGAACCACGGGTCTTATTGTTAGTATTCTGGTAATACAAATCGTAGCTATTTTAGGTGCTGTTTTAACCGCTAAGGCCTCAAATGCTTTCGGAAACATTAAAACCTTGGTAGTTGTAAATTTACTTTGGGTAGTCATTTGTATTTATGCTTACTTCGTTATTACACCTACAGATTTTTATATTGCTGCAGGTTGTGTGGGAATAGTTATGGGGGGTATACAAGCATTGTCAAGGTCTACGTATTCTAAATTTTTACCAGATACCAAGGACACTACATCTTATTTTAGTTTTTATGATGTTGCAGAAAAAATAGGAATCATTATCGGGACCTTTTTATATGGATTCGTGGCTCAAGTAACAGGAAGTATGCGAAACGCTATCATATTTTTAGGATTGTTTTTTTTGGTAGGTATGATAATGCTTTTGCGAGTAGATAAAATAAAAAAGCCCCAAAATTAGGGGCTTTTTCCAGTTGTTGATTGTTCGCTATTTTTGATTATTATCCCTTTGAAATATCTCCGGAACCAGAGGTTTTTGTATCTATTTTATCAGGGTTCCCACGGTAAGAAATATCTCCCGAACCTGATACTCTTGCTTTAAGCATTTTTTTAGCTGTAACCTTGATATCTGCGGAACCGGATACCGTAGCATCCACATTGTCGGCCTCCATATTATAGGCTTTTATGTCCCCACTGCCCGAAATGGTTGCGTCAAAATTAGTGGTATTACCACTTAAAGTTATATCTCCTGATCCAGACATGGTAGCTTCTACCGTATTGGCGTCAATATCCAAGGTAATATCTCCGGAACCGGACATAGCTGTTTTAAATGTATTAGTTTTAATTGTTTTCTTGCCAACGATATCTCCAGACCCAGATAAAGCTATGGCGTCCACACTCTCAACTGGAACCGTTATTTTAATTCCATTATTCCAATTAGAAGGTTTTAAGTTTACGCCCTTTTCGGTTTTAATGGTGAGCTTGCCGTTATTTACCTCAGTTGTGATGTATTCTAATAGATTAGATTCTCCGGATAAAGTTATTTCTCCTTCCTTGCCCTCTACCAAATCAACATCAAACCAACCAGAAACGGCTATGGCATCATAATCACTGGTTGAACGTTCTATGGTTACTTCATTGCCATTACCTTTTATACGTTTGCCCCATTGAGCGGAACAGGATAATGTCATGGTCATAACTAATGTTAGTGTTGCTAATTTTTTCATTTTATTTGATTTAATTGATTGATTACTTTTTCGTAAAACTAATACCACCGTAATCACTGTTCAAAGTGATCATGTTGCCGCTTCCTTTGCTTCCATAGAAACCTTGATATTGTTTATTGGATGATTTCTCAATACTCACATTTATTTCTAAATCATCCTTTCCACTGACTCCTGCATAACTTGTATTGATATCAAAATCAAAATGATA
>CBFIGW010000133.1:0-8815 GCA_965662155.1 Maribacter sp.
ATGGATAAGGTACAAAGGGAATTAATGGTGAAATCTGGTACTTATAAAGATCCTATTGATGAAAAAACACCTTCTAAAAAAGCGGAAATCGTAAAAAACGTTGCTCTGATATATACGCAGTTGAAGCAAAATGATAAGGCTTTGGAAGCTTATAAAGCCGCTAGGGAAAACAACCCAGAAGACGTTAACCTTATATTAAATGAAGCCAACCTTTATTTCTCTATGGGAGATAAGGACAAGTTTAAGGAATTAATGGCAGAGGCAATTGCTTTGGCTCCAGATAATGCAGATTTGCACTATAATGTAGGAGTTATAAGTATGGAGCAAGAGAATTACGAGGATGCTAGAAAGTCTTATAACAAAGCTATCGAAATAAATCCAGGGTATACAAATGCATACTTAAATCTATCTACAACGTATGTAAACGAAGGTAATGGACTTATAGATGAAATGAATTCATTAGGTAATTCTAGAGCAGATATTGCTAGATACGATGAATTAAAGACGCAGAAAGACAATCTTTTTCAACAAGGTGCTGATGTTTTAGAAAAAGCCCTTACTACGAACCCAGATAACCAAAGCGTTTTAACACAGTTAAAAAATATTTACGGTGCAATGGGCGACAATGATAATTTCATGAGAATAAAAAAGTTATTAGGAGAGTAATTTTCACTAATAATATTGAAAGAAAAAGCCCTCGGTAATGAGGGCTTTTTTTATATGATTTTTTTTATGACACGGAGCTTGTGGGTGTAATTTCTAATGTCATTGTTAAAAATGCCGGTATGGTCAATACGGTCAATTCTTACCATTCCGTTTACATGGATTATATAGTTGTTTTCCATAATAATACCTACGTGATCTATAATTCCATTGGAATTATCGAAAAAAGCAAGGTCACCGGGTTCGCTTTCCTCTACAAAACTTAAGGCAGTGCCTTGCGAAGCCTGTTCCTCTGCTGTCCTAAGTAACTTAAAACCATTTATCTTATAAACCATTTGACTAAACCCTGAGGCGTCTATTCCAAAAGGTGTTTTGCCTCCAGAGAGCTGCGGGGTGTTTAAATATAAAAGTGCAGTTTTTATTAAGTTTTCTTTACTTTGTTTTCCTTCAATAATATTTCCATCAAATTGAAAGGAAAGTAAATCACTATGGCAAATACTTGAGCCTAAAAGAATGGGTATTAAAATAGAATTCTCTTTCTCTACAAAAGAGATTAAATCAAAAGAATAATTATTGAGCATATTCTCAATCTCATCAAACGATGTTTTAGTAAGGAAAACAAGTTGGGTATTTAATATCCAACCTTCATACTTATCATAAGAGGTTCTAATTTTAGACCAGATTTTTCTTGTTTCTAAAATTTTAAAATGTTCTCCAAACAACAATTGGCTCAGCATTGCAGCGGCTTCATCAGGAGAAACCCTGATTGGAACTATACTTAAAGGGCAAATACCGTATTGCATGGGTCCTTGTTCCAGTAATTATAGTCTTTCTAATACTAGTGCAGAAGCACCACCACCCCCATTACAAATTGCGGCAGCTCCAATCTTAGCATTATTTTGTTCTAGGACATTTAGAAGTGTTACTAATATTCTTGCACCTGAGCAGCCTAATGGGTGTCCAAGTGAAACAGCTCCACCATTAACGTTTACCTTTTCGTTATCAAGTCCAAGTATTTTTGAATTGGCTAAACCTACAACAGAAAATGCCTCGTTAAATTCAAAATAATCAACATCGCTAAGCGCAATACCGGCTTTGTCCAGTGCTTTTGGCAGCGCCTTGGCCGGTGCAGTGGTAAACCATTTTGGTTCGTGTGCAGCATCCGCATAACCATTTATTTTGGCTATTGGTTTTATGCCTAGTTCTGCTGCTTTTTCCGCACTCATAAGCACTAATGCAGCCCCACCATCATTAATTGTGGATGCGTTTGCCGCTGTAACGGTCCCATCCTTGCTAAAAGCAGGTCTTAAGTTGGGAATTTTATCAAGTTTTACATTTTTATATTCTTCATCTTCGGTAACTAAGATAGGCTCTCCCCTTCGTTGAGGTACGGATACCGGTACAACCTCGTTCTTAAATTTACCGGTATTCCAAGCTTCAGCAGAACGGCTGTAGGATTGTATCGCAAAATTGTCTTGATCTTCTCTTGAGAATTCATATTTTTCGGCACAAGCATCAGCGCAAACACCCATGGCATTTTGATCATAGACATCAACCAGTCCATCTTTTTGCATACCATCTATCATTGTGGAAGGACCAAATTTGGTTGCAGTGCGCAAATGAATGTAATGGGGTATAAGACTCATGTTTTCCATACCACCTGCAACAATAATATTGGCATCGCCAAGAGCAATGGCTTGAGCAGCTTGCATAACGGCTTTCATTCCTGAAGCACAAACTTTGTTTATAGTCGTACACGGAACAGTATCAGGTATACCCGCAAAAATAGCAGCTTGTCTTGCAGGAGCTTGTCCTGTTCCTGCCTGTACTACGTTACCCATTAGAACCTCGTCTACCAAAGTAGCATCAAGATTAATTCTTTCTAATGCACCTTTTATGGCTAAAGCCCCTAATTTAGGTGCAGGTACTGTAGATAATGACCCCATAAAACTTCCTATAGGTGTTCTTACTGCAGAAACTATAACTATCTCTTTCATATATCAAATAAGTTAATAGTAGCGAAATTACTAAATTCTAATACAATCAACTTGTATTGTTGGTAATTCCTGAAAGTCAGGTTATATTTTTCTATTTTTGAATTAAAGTCAAAACTATACTCGCTTGGACAACCTTTATAATAAACAGTCGCTCATATACAAATACATACTTTATGTAGTTGCCATTGGCTTTATAGTTTTTTTCTTTCCGAAAGGTGGTAAGTTCAAGTATGAGTTTCAAAAAGGTAAACCATGGCAATATGAAAATTTATATGCACCTTTTGATTTTTCAATAAAAAAAACGGATGAAGAGCTTGCCAAGGAGAAAAAGGAAATTTCCGAAAAAACCCTCCAATATTATAGGTATGATACTGAAGTTGTAGAAAGAGTACAAGAAGATTTTGATACTAGGTTTAATGCACTGGGTAATATAAGGGAATTAAGAAATTCTCAGAGAAACCAATTAAAGGTAACGGCCAAAACTATTTTAGATTCTATTTATAATTATGGAATTTTAGATAATACTGCCAACAAAATCAACGGAAACTATGTGTTTTTAATAAAGAATAATGAAGCACAACGGGTTGCCGTTTCTGATTTTTATAGAATTACAGATGTAAACCAGCTTATCAGGGATGTACTTTCCTCAAAGGGTTTGTTGATGTTTATCAATGATTTAGAAGAACTATTCTTTGAGTTGATTGGCCCAAATGTAAGATTTGATGATAATCTTTACAGGAAATCTGTAGAAGATGCACTTTCTAAAATATCTTACACCAGAGGTACTATAGATGAGGGTAAGTTGATCATTGCGAAAGGAGAGGTTGTAGAAGGAGAGAATTTACAGGTTTTAGAATCTCTAAAGGCAGAATATGAGTCTGAGTTATGGACAGCAAATAACTATTACTATATTTTGATCGGCTATACAGTATTGGTAGCATTGGTTTTAATGATGTTATTTCTTTTTCTTAAAAAGTATAGAAAGGAAATTTTTGATAATAACACTAAGGTAACTTTCATATTCTTCAATATACTACTCCTTGTTTTTATCACCACAATAGTGGTGAAATACAATGACACTTATGTTTTTGTAGTACCGCTCTGCATTTTACCCCTAATATTAAAGACTTTTTTTGATGCCAGGTTAGGTTTATTTGTGCATGTACTTACCGTTTTAATTTTGGGTTTTGTAGTACCCAATAGTTTTGAATATATATTTCTACAGATTATTGCTGGTATTGTAACTATTCTAACGGTTTCAGAGTTGTATAAGAGAGCTAATCTGTTTGTGTCAGTAGGTCAGATTACATTAATATATATAGTGGGTTATTTAGCGTTTCATGTAATTCATGAAGGCGACTTAAGGAATATAGGATGGATTACTCTAAGTCTATTTCTTTTAAATGGAATGATTACCCTCTTCGTACAGCCACTTATTTATATTTATGAAAAAGTTTTTGGTTTGGTATCGGATGTTTCTTTATTGGAACTTTCGGATACAAATTCAAAGTTGTTAAAAGAACTTTCAAATAAAGCACCAGGAACATTTAATCACTCCTTACAAGTGGCAAATTTGGCAGAAGCTGCAGCAAACCAAATAGGTGCAAATGCAATGTTGGTTAGGGTAGGGGCACTTTACCATGATATTGGTAAAATGAATAATCCGACCTATTTTACAGAGAACCAAATCACCAATGTAAATCCACATGATGAGATTAGTCCTAAAGAAAGTGCTAAAATTATTATTGATCATGTTATAAAGGGTATTGAGCTTGCCAGAAAAAATAATTTACCGGATAGGATCATAGATTTCATTAGGGCGCATCATGGTACTACACTAGTTTTTTATTTTTATAAGAAGCAGAAAGAACTGGAGGAGGAAGTTGATGAGGTAGATTTTAGGTATCCTGGTCCCTTGCCATTTTCAAAAGAGACGGCAATTTTAATGATGGCAGATGCTGTAGAAGCTGCATCAAAAAGTCTGAAAAACCCAACTTTCCTTATTATTGATGAATTTGTTGAAAAGATTATATCCGGTCAAATGAAAGCAAACCAGTTTTTAAATGCCGACATAACCTTTAAGGAGATTGAAAGTATCAAAAAAATATTTAAGCAGAAACTAACAAATATCTATCATTTAAGAGTAGAATATCCTGAGTAACAGGTATGTAAATTTTATTCAAAAAAAACTTTAAAAATAGTTGTTTACTATAGCTTATAAATTTACATTTGCATCCGCTTTTAAAGCGTAAGTTCTTTAAAGAAATTTCAGGAGAGGTGCCGGAGTGGTAACGGAGCAGATTGCTAATCTGTCGACGCGCAAGTGTCGCATGGGTTCGAGTCCCATTCTCTCCGCAATTTTCTCTCACAAAAAGAGATAACCATCGGGGTGTAGCGTAGCCCGGTTATCGCGCCGCGTTTGGGACGCGGAGGTCGCAGGTTCGAATCCTGCCACCCCGACAAAATGGGTTTTAAAGCAGCCCATAAAAAGGTCAATCAAATGATTTTCAAAGAATTACATTTTTTTGATTTCATTTGATTGGCTTTAATATCAAAACAAAAGTTACCTATTCGGTTACCTATTTTGAAAATATGAAAGTAACATATTGGTTATTAATGGGATAGGGTAGGGTTTCCAACTCTGAAACCGCGACGAATTTAAGTTAAAACCCAGTAAATATTTGATTTCCAAATTTTTATTTTTTTATTAATTCTTTCAAAACAGTATCTATTCCCAAATATAAATCATCCCGTTTCTGATGTAGTAGAACATCGGGTTTAAGCGCTCTATTTACGTTGTCTGATAATCTAAATAATCTTTTTGAATAGGTGATTACTAGATTTGAATGCGGTAATGTAAAGCTATCCATATCCTGATATCCATTGGGATTGGAACCCGTGGGTTGACCCACAATTTTGGCATTCAACAATTGCTTGAACAGGGCCGCATTGCTTGTGGCAGCGGAAAAGGTCTTGTTACTCGTTAGGACAAACACGCCATGCTTCCAATCAATGGAATCGGCAAGATTTAGAGCATACGCTAAAACGGTGCCTACGTATAAATCCCCACCCCCGTTTTCACGCATATCTATAATAACTTGTTTCAGTTCGTTTTCTTGAATAAGAGCTACCAAGTGTTCACCAAAAACCTGTATCTCTTCAAAAGAAGGATAGTCCGTGAAATGAATATATAGGGCTTTAGTACCCAAAATTGGTGCGAACCAAAAACCGGCTTCGGCAGTTTTAGGCCTTTTTATTCCAGGTACGCCTAGCTTTATTTTGGAAACTTCACTGTGTTCCCACAATTTATGAGGAATCGCTTCCAATACCATGGTTACCAACTCATTGTGTTGATTTTTGAAACCAAAGGTGGCCTTGGTTTTAGAATCAATCAAATTTAAATGGAAAAGCAATTCCGCAGTTGGTATATAACTTCCGGTTCTTTCCTTTAAAGAATATTCATTTTCAACGAATTGGGCTATCTCTGAAACTTTTTGGGCTATGGTATCCACCTGAATGTCATTTATGAATTCTAAGGTAGTCTTGAGCAGTTGCTTATTTTCAGGCAATGTTTTGGTTACATGCCATCGGCCTTCTATCCATTCGATTTCGAAAGGAAAACGATGCATGGAACTATTTCTGAGGGAAATAGCCGTATGCCCATCATTGATTTGTCTTGTTAAGCGCATTAATCTTAATATGATTTCAAAATCATTTAAGGTGTCGGCACTGTTGTAAACGGCATTCCAGTCGTTGTAAAATGCTTCCTTGGTTACTGAATGGTATAGGTCGATATGTTTTTTCTCCAAAGATTCCTTGTAGATTTTAAGGTCTTCTTTCCAATCCGTTTCATGAACTGACTGTGAAAATACCGAATGCGCTATCGGAATCGTCAAAATAACCGCATAAACTATTCCTTTCTGAAATGAATACCTAGTATTACTCATTTTCTATAAGTTGAAGTATGTTATACACTAATTTTAGAGTGCTTTTTGAAGCTTCAAGTTGGTTTAAGGTTCCGGCTATATAGATGTCCAATTGGGGACAATACCATAAAAAGGAAGCTGTACTACCGGTATGCCCAATTACTTCCAAGTTTGTGTCATTACCATAAAGGATTTGGAAAGATACCCTTCGTATCCCATAACCGTATTTCATGCCTACCGTTTCATCCACCCATTGTTGCATGGCGTGGAGTGTATTATTGTTTGCCAGTTTGTTGGCGTTATAGGCTTCAAGAAAGGTAATCAGGTCTTGGGTCGTGGATACCAAACCTCCGCCACCCCAATCGGCACTTAAACTTTTAATGGATGATACTTCCTTATCGCCCACATAAAATTTGGCCATGGGTCGTTCACTATTTAAAGGCGATGATTTTAAATGGATATAGGAAGACTCCATCCCTAAAGGCTGAAAAATATGCTGTTTAAAAAACTCATCCAAGGAAATGCCGCTTACCTCTTCGACCAGCAATGCCAAAAGCACATATTCCGTATCCGTATACTGATAACCATCCCCGGGTGCAAAATGAGGTGTCATCTTTTCTTTGGTAAACCGAATCATCTCCTCGGGTGACCAGGACTTATTCGTATTCATCAATAGTTGATTGATGATATTGGGACTACCATCTAAGGTTTTGTTCGTAAAATAATCCGGCAGCCCCGATGTATGTTGTAAAAGATGGGCGATGGTAATGTCTTTTGAGTAGTCCTTTCCATCCAATACGTGCAGCTTTTCAATCAGTGATTTTGGCAAAAATTGTGCAATCTTATCCTCAAAATTCAGCTTCTTTTGGTCCTTTAACATGCCTACGGCGGTAGCCGTGAGCATTTTGGTAATACTGGCCGTGTAAAATGGATTTTTAATCGTTATGGCATGTTCCGATTCCACCGTACTTTCGGCCAACCGAACATCAATTCCTTTGGATTTGGAATAGACGTGTAGAAAAGCACTTTTGATAGGTTCCTTTTTCAATTCGGTCGTAAATAATTCCGCAATCTTTTGGGGTGCGGTCTGCTGACCTAATGCCCACATGGAAAAAAAGAGCATTATGGTTCGTATTATCTTATTTTTCATTGTATTGCTTTCATTAAGTAAGATACTTCATTTAAAATAGTCCTTATATTATAACCAACTGAACCCTAGCCCTATGGTAAGGCTTACTGCGTCCCTATGCGCATCTCCTGGTAAAGATGCCCTGCCCATTAATAGCTTGGACTGCACGTTCAGTGCAAAATTATTCTTTTTGTAGATTTCATAGCCCGTGCTGGCCATCACGGCACATCCAAAATTCCAATCATCATTTTCGTTGTCCTTAATGTCATAGAGTGCCGGTGAATCTATGGCCAAACCTATACCTCCATGGATCCACCAACGATCCTTTACCCAATATTGTAGGGACGGTATAAAGCCTCCAAAATGTCTGTCATTGTCCTGAAATTCGTATATGTTTCCCGGTAAAGAGACCGTAATGGCGAGATTATCGTTCAACATATGGCCGAATTTTAAATCTGGAAAAACGAACGTTCCCTGAGCTTTGTCAAACGTTTGATTACCAGCACTATCTTCTATACCGATTATGCCTCCACCTACTTGAAATTCGAAGATGAAACCATCCCTCTGCGTTGTTGTTTCAGAATGTGTGTTTTGTGCATATGTTACACTGGATACGAATGCAAAGGCTACACAAGCCATTTTTAGTAAAATTTGTATTTTAATTGTTTTACTCATGCCTTTGTTATTTAATTTTAATAGGTATTCGTGAATCTTTGATTTCATGATTGTTCGTTTTTTGATTGTTTTAAATTGATGTTACAAAGTTGGGGCACCTATTTAAGCAAATCGTCTTGAATTATAATTTGAAACCTAACTATTCCTTTTACTTTGGATTGATTACTTGTTGGCCTTCGCTAAGACATGGCATATCAAGTTTTGCATTTCTACCGATTTATACATTGGTATTTGATGACCCACATTTTTCAGATGAAACAGTTGCTTTTTGGGTGCTTCTAGTTTTTTATAAAATTTTTGGGTGAGCTCAAAACCAGTGGTTAGATCGTCCTCCCCTATGATTACATACACGGGGATTTTAAAAAGGGTTCGATACTTTAATGCGTTAATGCTATACAGTTCTTTATAAAGGGGCATCCATTGAG
>CBFIGW010000134.1:0-8667 GCA_965662155.1 Maribacter sp.
GACCAGATAAAGTACGTCTTAAAAACGAAATCTGTGTATTTAGATTTTACATCTAGATAAGTTTGGTTTACCAAGTCTTGTTTGTTTTAAAGTATAAATAAATGGTAGCCGGGGAGACATTTGCCATTTTAACAATTTTACTCATAGGGGTAGCACGAAAACCATTATTGTTAACCAATGCTACAGTTGCCTTTACCAGTGCGTTCCGCTTATCTATGCTCTTTTGAAGTTTCGCCATCAGCTATCTTTGGTATTACAAAGTCACAAATAAAAATGAACGTTCATTCTTTTTTTGGATAACTTTATGATTTTAACATTACCTAAGAAGAGCACAGTCCATACGACTACGAAAATCCATAACTATTTGCTTTATCCTTGGTATTACCGGTAAGGATTAATAGTAAGCATGAAGTGTGTATTTACTAAATCATCTGTTTTGATTAGGAATTATAAAATAAGGAAATACCATAAAAATCAATATGACAAACAATTTAACCAAGCTGAGAAATATCAAATTATTGAATCTATGTAAGACCTAATAGTTGCTAATTCAATTATAGACGGCTATATTAACTATTTAAAAAATCCTTGTACTTCAGATGTTTCCAACGAGTCCTTTTCAAATATAAATGACCTTATTATAATTGGTTTTTAAATAGCAGGTAAAACCTATTTAATAAACCTTTTGTTTGTAGTTCGATTTAGACTTTCCCACTTAAATAAGTATAATAAATTGCCATAACAAAAAGAGATAACAAACTAAGGGCTAGCATTCGAATAGAACGATTTACAAATTTAAATTTAGTAGCAGCTATCTTTGAATTTATAAATATTTGTTGACCCAATTGATGGAATAATTCCTCTTGGTCTAGGCTAATTTTATAAAAACTTTTTGAAAATTCCCTAATATCACCATATTTAGAAATGACATCGTTGAAGAAAAATATATTTTTGTCGTATTTACCTTCAATCCTTGGCATAAAACAACGAATACTAAAAAAAATAGATAAAACCGTTAATATGAACCATAACCCTACAAGAACGTAGAGTATGTGGTAACTTTCTGCCCTTTCTAGTACTACTTCAAGATTTCCATATATGATATTGAACAAAATGCCGTAAAATGATAGGATGAGCCCGGCCTTAATTTCCGAAGATTTTATTAATCCCGCCACATAATTAATACTTCCCCAATAATGGTCTACCAGTTCTTCGGCATGACCTTTCAGAATTGGTTTTTTTTCGGACTTTAATAGGGGTTCTGTATTGTTATCCTCCGGTGCTACTTCCATGCCTATATTTAAAATTTGCGGGGAACAAATTTATTGAGTTTACAAGTCTAGGTGGAAAGATAATGAATATAGCTGAGAATTTTAATTGGTATGCTTCATGTTAAAATGATGTAGAGTTCTAAGCTAAAAACAACGCAATAGCGTTTTCGCTTTAAAATAGTTCTATTTACACATAAATCTATTTTCAAGAATTAAGTAATGATACATGTATTACCCACATATATAGTCCTTTAATAATAGTGACTAGAAATAAACTTCCTTTGAATTTAAGTTTTTAAAAAAATATGTCATTTCGAACACCCTTTATAGTCATTCATTATAAACAGTGTGCTTCGTTTAATGATCTTGGTAGAGCCAACATCTCTTAAAGCAAATATGACCTGATTAAGGAAAAATTTGATTTTGAAGCCCTTGGAGAGATTTTAGAATAAAATAGGGGTATGATGCAAATGTTTTACGGGAACCATAAAATGTTAATGTAAAAAAATTAAATTTTATCCATTTGTTACTGTAATTGTGTTCTAATCACATTCCCAAATCAAGGTGAACCATGCGCATTTTGAGAAGAAATCTTACTATAAATGTAGATGTGATAAAAATGCACTATCTTAAGGAACCAAAAGTTGTTTCCCCACCAGGTAGTTCGCAAACCATTTCATTCAAAACAACATTATAGTTTGAAAATTATAATGTTGTTTTGAGTACTATTTATAATAATAACCAAACTAAAACTAAACTATGGCTAATTTAAAATTCCAAGTAAAGGACAGTGGACAATTCCTGAACATTTTTCAAGTAACAAGCGAAGAAGGCAGGTATGCTTGTCAAGGTGTACTCCCTACAACAGATAATTTTGTTTGGGATACACAAAATGCCCCTGGTAATCCCGGATGGTCCTTATTGCAAGTAAAAAGTAGTGGGCTTTATTTAAACGTTCTGGGAAATGCTATGAATAATGGTGCTACTGCCGGTCAAAACACTTTAACCAATAAAAATAGTGCTCCGGACAATTTTCTATGGCAGATTATACCAGCACCTAATAATCCGGGATGGTCTTTAATCCAAGTTAAAAGTAGTGGGCAGTATTTGAATATATTAAATGCTGCTAAAAATAATGGTGCGGTTGCATGCCAAGGCACTTTATCGGACATGAATAATATACCGGCTAATTTTCTCTGGCAAGAAGTTACGGTAAATTCTAAAACAATAACCGTAAACTTGCAAATAGACTGCCCTGCGGTTTATGCCTTACCAGCAGGTCCGCTTACAGTTGCACAAGCAGATGCAAATCTCGTTTTCTCAGATGATAATAATGGTAGAAAAGAAACTGGTGATGTAACCTCTTGGGTATCATATGTAAACCCTGGAAGTACCGTAAAATGGACAGCTTCAACAAAATCAGGCAGAAATAACGCCTATGACGTTTCTATCGATTCTATGGAATATGATCTTGGAACAGGCACTGGCGACGTCTTCACATCTGGTTTAACTAAGGGTAATGGTTTTGTAACAGCAGAGGTAAATTGGACGACCATACCGCCCGATGTAGGGGATAACGAATTCTATACCGTTCATTTTACTATTTCCCCCAAGGGCGGAACTAATAGTGGACCGGCAAAATCTTATTCTGTTGACCCAAGGATTAGAGTTAAGCCAATTCAAAACAGGTGATATTATGATTTGGTATAGAATAGTCTATTATTCGCTAATAGGCTTTTTTTATTTTTTTATCATTTCCGTAGCTGTTGCCCAAGACCAGCGAATAGCTGATAGTTTGTCTTCTGTATATAAAATGGACACGCTGAAAGGCGAAGCGAAATTGGAGTTACTTGCAGAACTGTCGTTCAACGAAGTAAATAATTACCAACTCAGTCTTCAATACGCCGAAGAATTAATACAACTCGCAGAGAAAAACGGTGATTATGCGTACTTATCCCAAGGTTATTTTCAAAAAGGTAGTACTCAAAATCTGGTAGGGGATTTAGAAGAAGCCCTAAAGTCACTTTTCAAGAGCGCAGAAATTGCGAAAAGAGAAAATCAGATTCCTTTAGAGGGCGGTGCATATGGAGCTATTGCCGACATTTATGCGATTTCTGAAAACCATAAAAATGCAATGCACTATTATAATAAAGCTATCGCCACTTTGCGAAGGACCCAAGACTATATTGCATTGGCATCTAATATTTTAAACGCAGGAGATGAATTGCGAAACAATAAAAAATATGATTCGGCCTTAGTCTATTTCAAAGAATCAGGTGAACTTTTTGAGAAAGTTGATTATGCTACCGGGAAAGCATACAATTTGGGAAATATTGGAATGGTTTACGCCAATACCGGTAAAAACCAACTAGCAGAAAAAAACATCAACGAGGCTATTGGTATTTTAGAAAAATCTGAAGATTACTACCCGATAAGTGTGTATTTAATGGCCATGGCCGATATCTATGTAGAAAAAGAAGAGCATGAAACAGCGATTAGGTATACGAAAAGAAGTCTTAGTCTAGCGGAGCAATATGGTTTAAAAGAACAACTTGGTGATGCCAATAAAAAACTTGCAGAACTATACCAGCTTGTTGGTGATTTGGTTTCTTCTTATCATCATTATAAGGCTCATATTGCGCATAGGGATAGTCTTCTAAATATTGAAAAGGTACAGCAATTGGCTGATCAGCGTACCAACTTTGAAGTTTCTCAAAAACAAGTTGAAGTAGAATTATTAGAAACGAAAACCAGAAATCAATTGATAATCTTAGGTTTTGTAGGGATATCTTTACTAGCGTCTTTATGGTTTTACCGTACAATTTCAAAAGAAAAAAGAAAGTCAGAAATGCTTTTATTGAATATTTTACCGGAGGATACTGCCAAAGAGCTTAAGACAAGTGGTAAAGTAAAAGCCAAACAATATGATTCGGTAACAGTATTATTTACAGACTTTAAAGGCTTTACCAGTTATTCGGAAAAACTATCACCCGAAGCCTTGGTGGAAACGGTTGACTTTTATTTTTCAAAATTCGATACGATAATTGAAAAACATGGGTTGGAAAAAATTAAAACCATCGGTGATGCCTATATGTGTGCAGGAGGCTTGCACGATATCAAAGAAGATCATGCACAACGCATGGTCAAAGCCGCATTTGAAATTGCTGCCTTTGTTGAAGAAACAAAAAAAGATGTTACGGCAAGTGAATTGACTTTCGACATTCGCATAGGCATCAATACAGGCCCAGTAGTAGCTGGGGTGGTGGGTACCCAAAAATTTGCTTATGATATTTGGGGCGATACCGTAAACGTGGCTTCACGGATGGAATCGTTGTCTGAACCAGGTAAAATTAATGTTTCCAACAGTACCTTTGAGCTAATAAAATCAGATTTTGACTGTGATTATCGTGGTGAAATAGAAGCAAAGAACAGAGGGAAAATAAAAATGTATTTCGTTAAAGCTGCTAAAAGCGAATTGTTTTATGCCCAATTGTCTTAATAGAAATAACTGATTTCTCTAAGTCTTGTTTTATTTATGGATTAGGTGAAAAGTACACTGTTTTTTTGGATTTTATTTTATTAAGCAATCATAAGTAGAAGTATGGCTTATTTAGTACAACTAATATTTAATACCCCTCTAAATCTCTACTAATGGTAGCAAAAAAAGGTTTTTCACAACGAAGTACAATACGTTTTCCGTCAAGATACAATCCAGGCCATTGTAGAAAAATTAAGAGGTAGGGCAATGTAACTCCTATTATTATCAATTTAAACCCAATAGTACAATTCATCCATACTATATTACAATTGGGCAATTCTCAATTTACCTTTACCACATTTACAAATATGTTTACTTTATAAATAAAATATCTCGGATAAAAAAGATGGAAAACACCAAACCAAAAATAAGCAAGAAAAAGAAAGTTTTTAGAATAGTATTGTTTGTTGGCACGTTCATTTCCTTGTGGTTTGTCCCATGGATATTAGTAAAGGCGTGGATATTGCCATTACCAGATTCGGTCCAAGAGCAAGTGGACCAAACCTTAAGTTATGGCTTTGACGGAGTCATTGTTTATGTAGATGAAGCAGGTAAGCCTCCCGCATTATATACGGCCGGCTATCATAACCGTGAACAAAAAATTCCTGCCAAACCAAATGCTCTATTCAAAATTGCTAGTATAAGTAAGCTATATGTTGCTGTGGCTATCACTAAACTGGCTAATGAAGAGCGCGTATCTTTAGATGAACCACTATCTGTTTATTTTCCCGAACTTGTGGGAAGAATTCAAAATGCGGATAATATCACATTAAGAATGATGGTGCAACACCGAAGTGGCATTCCTAATTTCACGGACAATCCTGATTTTTGGAAAAATCAACCAAACACGGATGTGGATGTCCTTAAATATGTACTCGATTTGCCAGCTGACTTTGAACCGAACAAAGATTATGGCTATTCCAACACCAATTATTTGTTACTCTCAAGAATCATTGAGCAAGTTACGGGAGGTAGCCGTCAAGACTATTTTAAGAAGGAAATTTTAAACCCCTTAGGACTTAAAAATACCTTTGGTTCACTAAACGAAGTAAACCTGGACGATGTAATGAGCGGTTATTATGTTGGCATTGAAAAGGATTTTAAGAACGAAAATAACGGGATGATGTTAGCCACGGCAGAGGATGTTGGCAAATTCTTAAGAGCTTTAAACGATGGGTCCTTACTTACTGAAAAAGAAATGGAAATCTACGCGTCTATCTATGAGTTTAATCATGGCGGATTGGCAGCAGGTTACCAATGTATGGCAGAATATCATAAAGACATAGATGCCGTGGTAGTTCAATTTATGAACACCACTGATTTTGAAGGCTATCAATGGAATTTACTAGAAATAACCCACAGTCGTGTTGTGAAAATATTACGTAAGGCAAAGGATTTATAATTTCGTATCAAGTTTTAAGCTATCTCTTTGATAAAGAGTAGTTTGTTATTTTGAGTATTTCGTTTTAACAATTTTAGAAATCAAAATAGTATACGAGAAACCTGCATCGAGCGCAGTAAAGATGTGGATAGGAGGGAAGCTACATTTGTATGGATTGGGATTATCAAAAAGAATTTATTTTTCTTCTCGGAATTTCTTAAAAAATAGATTCACATTCAGACTACATTTATACTAACAACCTATAAATGCTAATAAGCAGTTCTTAACTAATGGTTTATAAGTCACCACATCCAATAAGGAAACCCTTAATAAACAAATTGACCAATTTTTAATTGGTTAGATAGTTGAATATCAAAAACTTAAAGTAGTTTTTCTTTTTCTAAAGTTTCTTTAAGTTTTTTATGTTTTTCCCAAAATTGCATTTCTATTTTCTCAATAGTTTCCTCGTATTTTGGATGATTATGCAATTGCTTCAAAAGAGGGTCTTCCTTCAAAAATAAAAGCACCCAATATTGGAAACCATCTTGTAAACTAAATTTATTGTAAGCTTCTATAGCTTTATCTGGCTTATTTTCATAAAGATAGAGCATAGCTAAACTTGCCTCTTTGTATATTGACTCTTCTTTTTCCAAGTAGGTTTTATATTTATTAAGGTATTGTTTAGCTTTCTTGGGAAAGCCCATTTTATTGTAAGACTGTGCAATTTTTATATTCTCTGCAGGATAAAGGTCAATTTTATTGGTAGCAAGTATATCAATATATTTTTCATAGTAAAATAAGGCATTTTCATAATCTTCTTGAAAATAATACATCTTGGCCAATTCTTGGGTAATATCAGTACGTGTAGTATCTTTTTTCCATTCTATCAGCATTTTACTTGTTAGGGATTTTAAATCTTTGGTATTAGCATAATCTATAAAGTTTTTTAAATAGGGAGCGTAAGGATTACTAGGATTATATTTCAAAGATTCTTCAATGTATTGGGTAGCTTCTTTAGCAAATCCATTTTGGACTAAAGCATTACTCAAGTTTAAATAGATAAAGCTTTTGGATATGGAATCATTGGCTTCTATATTCAATTTAATTCCTTTTAATGCATAAGTGAGATATTTATGTGTATCCGGAACAACTCGAGCATATAAATCGGATAAAATTAATACTACGGAAGAAGCGTTTGGATTGTAATCTAACGCTTTTTGCAAGTACGGTATCGCTAACTTAAATTCATTTGTATTTATATAATAAAGAGCTTTTGCAATTAGAGGTAATTCAGAAGTAGAATCATACAACAAAGAATTGTCTGCATATTCATTTAATTTGTCTAAGTATTTTTTTTCAATTTTGTTTAAATCTAAATAATAGTAACAAATAGCTATCTGAGCATAAGCATTAGCGTATTTAGAATCTTGTTCTATAGCTTTTTCAAAATAAGAAATAGCCTCATTTAAGTCTACCTTATTCCCTTGTTGATACTCTAGCCCCTTTAAATAAAAATCATAGGCTTTAATATTTTCAGTAGGTTTTTTGTCAATAAGCGCCAATTCTTTGGGTGTTACATTCGCTTCTATGGCGAAGGCTATTTTTTTCGCAATGGTATTTTGAAGCTCAAAAACATTATCAAGTTGGTATTTGTATTGTTCGGACCATATAGGACTGTCCTCATTGGCATCTATCAATTGTATGCTTAGAAGTATTTCGTTTCCAATTTTTTGTCCACTTCCCTCGATCAAATAGTTTACTTGTAATTCTTCGGCAATTTCTGAAACGGTTTTAGGGTTGTTTTTATATTTTTCTGTAGAAGTTCTACTGATCACCCGTAAATCCTTAATTTTTTGAAGGTTATTAAGTGAAGATTCCATAACACCATTTATAAAATATAAATTGGAATTGTCTTCACTTAAATTTTTAAAAGGTAAAAATGCAACCGACTTTTCCTTGTTTATTTTGGAGTCAAAAGAAGTGAATTCGTCTTTAAAAAAATAGATGACAGCAATGATAGATAGGGTTGCGAATGCTATAATATATCTATTAACAATTCTGTTTTTTGTAACGGGCTCCTTTGTTTCCTCTTCATTTTTATGTTCTTTATTCGATTCTTGTTCTTCTATTTTGCTTTTGGTTTCACCAGGTGGATACCCATAATATTCGCGATAACATTTTGTAAAGTAAGAAGGATTGCTAAAACCAACTTCAAATGCAATTTCTGAAGCAGTAAGTTCCGTCTCTTGTAGCATTGTTGCCGCTTTTTGTAAACGTATTTCTCGAATAAACTGACTGGCGGACAAATTGGTTTGCTTTTTTATTTTTCTAAGCAAACTAGAGCGGCTCATATTCATTTTATCTGCCAGCTCGGATACACCAAATTGCTCGTTAGAAATCTGATCTAAAACTGCAGATTTAGCTTCTGATAAGAATGAATTTGAAGTCATTTTTTTGTTTACTGAAACCAATATAAG
>CBFIGW010000135.1:0-8639 GCA_965662155.1 Maribacter sp.
TTTAATTATGAATTTGATCGAACCAAGGAATATTTGATCAACTTCCATGTGCGCACTAGTACTGATCAATCTTTATTGGAAAAGGGTCACATTGTGGCTCAAGATCAATTCTTGGTACAAAAGGCCAAAAATGGTCCCGTGGTCTCTACTAAAAAGAATCAGCGTGTGAAAGAGCTCAGAAATGAGGAATACGTCGTGTCTGGTGATGGCTATGAATATAGATTCTCTCAAGAGGGTTACGGATTAAAGTCCATATTGTGGAGGAATCTAGAATTATTGGCAGAGCCCTTGGAGATGAGTTTTTGGCGTGCCCCAACAGATAATGACTTAGGGGCATGGAATGTATTGGTGAACCCAAAGGATTCCATATATTATAATTGGAGAAATGCCGGTCGCATCTATGAATTAAAGGACATGAAGGTTGAAAAAGGCATTAATAAGATTGATGGTGCAATGGTAACCTTAACATACCTTTTTCTACACCCAACGATTAAGACGGTGAATAAGATAAGCTATACGGTACAAAATAACGGAACGCTGGTGATTGAATCTGAATTACTTTCAAAGGATGATTCATATTTAACCAATATGCCTAGATATGGTATTAGGTTTGCCATACCGGGCGTTTATGAAAATGTATCCTATTATGGCCGCGGTCCTCATGAAAATTATAATGATCGCAATACTGCAGCGTATGTTGGCACATATACAACCAAAGTTTCGGACTTCTATGTGCCGTATATTAGGCCACAAGAAAATGGGTATCGTACCGATGTTAGAAAGCTGTTATTCACCAACGTTGATAACAATGGACTGAGAATTGAAGCAGAGGATGTCATATCGTTTTCTTCCCATCATAATCCTTTGGAGGATTTTGATTATGGTAATACAAAAGGGCAACAACACACAATAGATATTGTGCCCAAGAATAAGGTGTGGTTACATTTAGATTATAAGCAAGTTGGAGTGGGAGGAGATGATAGTTGGAGCAAGAATGCGTTGGCCAAAGAGAAATACCAGATTGACCCTGATATGTGTAAAGTGAATATTACTTTGTCTCCAGTAAACTGATTTTGAGCTGTTTTAGCATAATTATGTAATGTTTGTTTTTAAGTCCATTTTACGGATAATGATATCCCAAAAAAATCTGAAAGTATAAGCTATTAACTGATTAAGCTGTGTAAAATGTTATTTTTGACCTTTGTCAACTTCGATTATGACCGGCACGCTGTTGAATTCATTTATAGCTGGTTATAATAAATCAACGATTAAAATACGATCATCGGCCGTCATGAACAGTTTTTTTCATCACTGGTAAAGGTGCAATTAGAGGTTTACCTATAGCGTTCATCTTCTTGACAGCATCTCGTATCGATGTTCTGTTAACAATTAACAATTGACAGAGTTCGTTTTCGGTAGGTATTTTTTTGTCCTGGGAGATACATACTGGTTCTGATTACCTTGGTTAATTCAAATTCAACTTGTTGGGTTATGGATTTTTCTTGTCCTACTGAGGTAAACATGAACCAGGTCGTTTAGAATGTTAGTTAATAATACATCATACAAATTCAGGATAATTATGATATATGAATCAAAGAAAGGATGGAAAATCATTTACAATCTACATATGTAGGTGTGAAGTATATCATTGCCTATGATACGAAATATTGTTTTATTTAACATTTGGTTGGGGATTATATACTAGTACCGGTCAAAAAAGTATCATATCAGGCAATCCTACTGGTAGATGTGAACTACGTAAAATTTTATCTTTAAAATTTAATATTCTAAAATTAAACCTCTTAATTATTACTAATAATTTAGTATTTTAATTATATAGGAACTTTGGAAACCTTTGATATCATTACCATACTACATGTATAAATTTTTTCTAGCCAGTGTATTGGCCATAATATGTGCTTCCTGTGGAGGGCCGGAACTACCGGAGACCGTTGCTTTGGCTTATGAGACTTTACCCAAGGAAATTGACTTCAATCAAGATATAAAACCTATTCTATCCGATAAATGTTATCTCTGCCATGGTCCGGATAAGGCTAAAATTTCTGCGGGTCTGCAGTTGCATCAATCCGAAATGGCTTACGCAGAGTTACCGGAATCTCCTGGAAAGTATGCATTAGTACCAGGTAATTTAAGAAAAAGTGAAGCATTTTACAGAATAATCACTGACGACCCCAGTTATGTAATGCCAACACCGGAGTCTCATCTTACGTTAACTAATAGGGAAAAGGCTTTATTGATAAAATGGATAGAAGATGGAGCGGAATATCAGGACCATTGGGCTTTTATTGCACCAAAAAAGGTTGAACCTCCCAAAGTTAAAAACGAAAAATTTATAGCTAATGAGATAGATAATTTTATTGTGTCTCGTTTGGAACAAAAAAAACTACTACCTACTAAAAAAGCAGATAAGGAAACGTTATTAAGACGTGTGTCTTTTGATTTAACAGGATTGCCGCCAACGGTTGAAGAACTAAATTCCTTTTTACAGGATACAGATGCTAATGCTTACGAAAAACAGATAGACCGATTATTGGCTTCTCCGCATTACGGAGAACATATGGCCTTGGATTGGATGGACCTTTCGCGTTATGCAGATACCCATGGGTATACCGTAGATCAGTATAGAGATGTCTCGGCATGGAGAGATTGGGTTATTGCATCTTTTAATGAGAACAGGAGTTACGATGAATTTATACAATGGCAATTAGCTGGTGACATGATGCCCAATGCTAATAAAGAACAGATTCTGGCAACTACTTTCAACAGATTGCATCCTCAAAACATGGAGGGCGGCATTGTGGAAGAGGAGTTTAGGACCGAATATGTTGCAGATAGGGCCAATGTAACCGGGGAAGGGCTTTTGGGATTGACTATGGCCTGCGCTAAATGCCACGATCATAAATATGATCCAATTTCCCAAAAGAACTATTACGAGATGTTTAGTTTTTTCAATAATATAAATGAATCGGGTCAAATATCTTGGGATTTTTCCATGCCGGTACCAACCTTATTATTACCAACAAAAGAACAGGAAGCGTTTTTGGCCTACGTAGATACATTAGTAGCGGAAAAGGAGGCTGAAAAAGAACAGATAGCAGCGAAAGAAGTAGATTATTTTGAGGAATGGTTACGAAACGAAAAATACAAAAACGAAAATGTAAACGGTTTGCCTACGGCACTGTCAGTGTATATGGATTTTGACGATGGCAGTTTGTATAATACGGCACCCAATGGTAATAAGGCCAAAATGCGTACTCAGTTCACAGAAAATGAAAAGGCCAATTTCTCAAAAGGGTTTACAGGTCAAGGATTAGAATTAGACGGAGACGTTTGGATGGATTTGGAAACAAAGGGAATTTTTCACCGCTACCAACCATTTAGCATCGGCCTAAGAATCTTTGTTCCCAAAAATTTGGAAAATGGTGTCATCTTACATAAAATGATAGGTACCCGATTGTTTAGTTATAGGGGTTATCATCTTAATATTAAGGATAATAAGCTTGAGTTGCTTATGGCACATGTCTATCCGGACAACGCCATAGTCGAAAGAACTTTGAAAGACCTTCCTAAAGAGCAATGGTTGCAACTTACCATGACTTACGATGGTTCTAGCAAAGCAAATGGTTTTAAGATTTTTGTAAATGGTGCCGAAATGAAAACCCAAGTGGTAAATGATAACCTTACTAAGGATATTGTTTATGACCATGAAAACAACCCCAGGCGAAACAAAGAACCGGGAATACAGGTGGGGGCTAGATGGAGAGGAAAAGGTATTAGTGGTGCTATTGTAGATGATCTTTTGGTTTTTGACAAGGAATTGTCAGAATTGGAGGTCTTGAAAATTGCCGATAACGATAGCTACAAAGAAATAATCGGTAAATCTTATGACAACCTATCAGCTACAGAAAAAAAACTGCTTAAACACTATTATCAAGCTACGAAATCTAACTTGTACAAGACTAAATTATCTGAACTTCAAGAAACAAGAAAGCTCTACAACGATAGTATAGAAGCGATACCGGAAATTATGGTCATGAAAGAAATGGAGAAACCTAGACCTTCTTTTATTTTGGAAAGGGGCCAATATGATGCGTATGGGGAACAGGTTTTTCCAAATACTCCGGAGAAAATATTTCCTTTTGGTGATACACTCCCTAAAAACAGGTTGGGACTTTCAGAATGGGTAATAGCTAAAAATAATCCTTTAACCGCTCGTGTAGCGGTAAACCGTTACTGGAAGAATATATTTGGTATCGGTATCGTAAAGACGGTCGAGGATTTTGGTAATCAAGGTGAGATGCCGTCTCACCCAAAACTATTAGATTGGCTTGCCATCAATTTCATGAATTCAGGGTGGGACGTTAAAGCATTGCACAAACTTATGGTAATGTCCAAGACCTACCAGCAGTCATCAAAAGCATCAACGAAACTTATGGAAATTGACGTTGAGAATAGATTATTGGCACGTGGACCGGTGAAGCGGCTTACGGGTGAAATGTTACGCGATAATGCCCTTGCGGCTTCCGGATTATTAAATAGAAATATAGGAGGACCGAGTGTAAGACCCTACCAACCTGAAGGTTTATGGAAGATCAATAATGCGGAATATACAGAGGATACCGGAGATAAATTATATCGCCGTAGTTTGTATACCATTTGGAAACGCTCCGTGCCCCATCCTACTATTGCCACATTTGACGCACCAGACAGGTCTATTTGCACCGTTAGGAGGCAAAAGACCAATACTCCATTGCAGGCATTAGTGCTTTTAAATGACCCTACGTACATAGAGGCGGCAAGGGTTTTAGGAAAGAATATGATGGATTTTGAAACCATCTCAGAAGGTATTTCCTATACCTTTAAAGAGTTGGCAGGCAGGTCTATTACTACAGATGAGTTGAATTTATTGATATCGCTTAGAAATGAGGAGTACGATAATTTTAAACATTACCCAGAAAAAGCAAAAGGGTGGTTAAATACAGGGGAATTTAGAATTGACGGAGGTATTGACACTAATGCATTGGCTGCAAATGCAGTGGTGGCGAGTACCATTATGAATTTGGATGCCACCATAACCAAAAGATAAAACAATGTGCGACGGACATGATACATTACGGTCTAACAATAAAGACCTGCAACAAGTAGAGAAACAATGGGATAGGCGTAATTTCCTGACCAAAACTTCACTAGGTTTGGGTGCTTTGGCCTTGGGTTCACTTATGAACCCTCAAAAAACGTTTGCATCCATGGCTGGCGGAAGTTCCGAAAATGATGCGGTAAATTCTATTCTAAAAAATAAATTGGGATTACCTCACCATGTCCCTAAAGCAAAACGAATTGTGTATTTGTTTCAGAGTGGTGGTCCATCACAATTGGACATGTTTGATTACAAGCCACAAATCAAGGACATGTTCGGACAAGATTTACCTGCGTCGATTAGAAAAGGACAAAGGTTAACAGGTATGAGTGCCGACCAGTCAATTTTTCCTATTGCCCCATCCATAATGGATTTTAAGCAATATGGGGAATCACGTGCTTGGGTCAGTGAATTGATGCCGCATCTTGCTGAGGTGGTCGATGATCTCTGTTTTGTGAAATCTATGCAAACAGATGCTATAAACCACGATCCGGCCATCACTTTTATGCAAACGGGTAATCAGTTGCCAGGAAGACCTTCTATCGGTTCTTGGCTGAGCTATGGCTTGGGTTCCGACAATGAAAACCTACCCACGTTTATTACATTGATAACCAAAAACATGGCCGGTCAGCCCTTATATTCCAGATTATGGGGCAATGGTTTTTTGCCAACAGAACACCAAGGGGTTCAATTTCGTTCAGGAAAGGACCCCGTACTGTTTTTGAGCGACCCTGAAAATTATGATGGGCATGACAGACGCAAAATGTTGGATTATTTGGGAAAACTCAACGATTTACAACACGATGCCTATGGCGACCCTGAAATACAGGCAAGAATGGCGCAGTATGAAATGGCGTTCAGAATGCAAACCTCTGTTCCAGAGGTTACAGATATGTCGGACGAGCCGGATTATATTTTTGATCTTTACGGTGAGGACAGTAGAGACCCCGGAACGTATGCTGCCAACTGCTTAATGGCAAGGAAGCTTTTGGAAAAAGACGTCAAATTTGTGCAATTGTACCATCAAGGTTGGGATCAACATATTGGTTGCCCGGAAGGTGTTCGAGCACAGTGTAAACGTACAGATCAAGCCAATGCAGCATTGATAAAAGATTTAAAACAACGTGGTATGTTAGAAGATACTTTGGTGATTTGGGGCGGTGAATTCGGGCGCACCGTATACTCTCAAGGGCAACTGACCAAAACCGACTATGGCAGGGATCATCACCCTAAAGCATTTACCATGTGGATGGCCGGGGCAGGGGTAAAGCCAGGGTTTACCTATGGAGAGACTGATGATTTTAGTTACAATGTGGTAGAGAATCCGGTGCATATTCACGATTTTCATGCAACGCTGATGCATTTGTTTGGTATTGATCACGAACAACTTACCTTTAAACATCAAGGAAGACGTTTTAGATTGACAGATGTACATGGTAAAGTGGTAAAGGATATTTTAACATAATTTGAAGGGTATGAATAAAAGAAGAGAATTTTTAAGAAAAACGACCCTTGCCGGTGCTGCTCTCTCCACCTTGCCAAGTTTTGGGTTCCACATAGTTAAAAAGCCCACCTTAAAGGGTGAAATTATCGGGCATGGGGATTATAAATATAAGGTCAATGAAAATTGGGCACAAATTGGTCTTTCGAAACCACTTTTAAATTGTCATGAAATGGTGATGGACAGTAAAGGCAGGTTGATCATGATCGGCGACCATACAGCCAATAACATTCTCATTTTCGATAAATCAGGAAAAATATTGGATTATTGGGGAAGTGCATACCCTGGAGGTCACGGACTTTCCATAGCCAATGAGGGCGGTGAAGATTTTCTATACCTTACAGATTCCGGTTGGTATCAAGATAATGCGGGCAAATGGAACAGACAAAGTGGTCGAGTTAGTAAGACCACAACAGCTGGTAAAGTTTTGTTTGATATTGGTCACCCGCAAACCATAGGCATATATGAGCCAGGAGATTATTTTCAACCAACTGAAACTGCCATTGGACCCAACGGAGATATTTATGTTGCCGATGGTTATGGAATGGATTATATTATTCAATATAGCGCTAAGGGAGAGTATATAAGACATTGGGGCGGTCATGATAATACCGATGAAAAGTATAATCTCTCCAATGCCCATGGTGTTGCTATAGATTATAGGGATGCCAAAAACCCCATGGTGGTTTGTACATCTAGAAATGATAAGGCTTTTAAGTTTTTTACCTTGGATGGCATTCATGTGAAGACCCTCACGTTACCAAATATGCAGGTTTGCAGACCTGTTTTTGATGATAATAATCTTTATGCAGGTGTATGCTGGTCAGAACCAAAGGATAAAAGTATTAAAGCCAATGAAGGGCATACAGGTTTCATGACCATCCTGGATGGAGATACCGTGGTATCCAATCCTGGAGGCACGGAACCAATTTATATAAGTGGTAAACTACAGGACTCCTATCAAATAGCCACCAAGCCAATTTTACATGGTCACGATGTTTGTATTGATGAGGATAAGAACGTATATGTCTGTCAATGGAACGCCAATAGGACTCCACCTATAAAATTGGAACGCATTTAATGTAATATCCTATGCAGGAAACTTCCGATTTTGTTTTGTTCCTTGGAAGGTTCCACCCATTGGTGGTGCACTTACCTATTGGAATTTTGATGTTCGCCTTTTTCCTGGAACTCCGAAGTAAATTTCAAAAGCAATCCAATTTTGATGCTGTCATAAAGATTGCTCTCTTATTAGGGACTATCAGCGCATTTTTTGCTTCCGTTTTGGGTTATATGTTATCACAAAGTGGAGATTATCAGGAAAGCATGTTAGATAGACACCTTTGGTTAGGTGTCGCCACTACCATTGTTATTTTTTTGGCCTGGGTTTTAAAAGCTGATTTTTTTCCATTGCCGTCATCTTTTAAAGTTGTTCGTTCAAATATTGCCGTTCTTACCCTAATTGTGGTTTTAATCAGTCTAACCGGTCATTATGGAGGTAATCTAACTCATGGTTCAGATTACCTTACTAAATACGCACCATTTAATGATGATAAGAAAGTTGGGCTTCTCGCAATTACAAGTTTAGATGAGGTGGTCGTTTACCCTTATTTAGTTGGGCCAGTCTTAGAAGCAAAATGTTATAGCTGCCATAACGAATCTAAACAAAAAGGAAATTTGGCCATGTACACGCCTGAACTATTATTGAAAGGTGGTAAGCATGGTCCTATAGTGATTGCTGGTGATGCGGCAGCATCAGAAATGTACAAAAGGGTTACCTTACCGGAATCTGATGACGAGTTTATGCCACCCGAAGGCAAAACACCGCTAACTGAGGAAGAAATTGCGATATTAAAGTTTTGGATCGATAGTGTTAACGTTGACTTTACAAAAACGTTTGCAGATTTAAGTGTTCCCGAAGAAATCCAATTGATCGCAGCAAATAGATTAAATCTTACGTATTCGGGTAAATTAGCCTCA
>CBFIGW010000136.1:0-8482 GCA_965662155.1 Maribacter sp.
AAAGAAAATTCTCTACCGTAAAGAAAGCTTTGTCTTTTACTACAAAAAGAAACAAAGCTAAAATGGCTTAATTAAAGCACTGCGTTTTAAGTATTGTGCATTGAGTAAAACGTATTCGGTTCAACTTTCAAACTTTCTACTAAAGACTATTTACTTTATACCTATTTAAACCAGAACTATACTATTTTTTTGATACTTTGGAGGTCTTAATTTTTCAAAACACCAATTTTTAAATTGTATCGTTTTTATTCTTATTTAAAATTCCTTTTTACGGCTACCAACCAACATGGGGTACACTCACCGTTCATTTATAATTTTATTACAAAGGGCTTGTACATACAAGGCAATTCCCAATTCACTATTACAGAAAATATACTAGTAAAAAGCATATCGTATTTCAATTTTAAAAAAATAAGTTTAGTCGCCGCCAATAACCCATTAAAAATAAAGCTGAATTCCATTATCGAATATTTAGATTATAACACCTCACCTTTTGATATTATCTATGCCGATAGAAATTGCAAGCCATTCAATACCATATCTAGCACTTATTTCCATAATGACAGCATTTTGCTGGTTGAAGGAATTCATAATTCTAAAAAGAAAACCAAACAATGGGAAAAACTTAAAAATTTACCCGAAGTTTCTGTGTCTATTGACCTCTTTCACTGTGGAATGCTTTTTTTTAGAAAGGAACAAGCAAAAGAACATTTTAAAATAAGACGAAAACCCTTATTTTTATAAGCTAAGTTATGTAATCATGGATAATACAATTTATATCATTTTAGGGGTTGTTTTTGCAATTTACCTTGGTATTACGATTACGAATCGGAATAAATCCAAAGCGCGGAAATCACGTAAGTTCATGAGCAACTACAAAAGAAACGAGCGAGAGGAGAAAGAATAATATTTAAGACAATTTCGGTTTGTTGTAAAAAAGTCAGTATCATTCCTTTCAATACATCTTCAGGTTTCCTTTATACAAGGTCAACCTTAATATCATAAAAATGAAAATCTACACAAAAACAGGGGATTTAGGCAAAACTGGTTTATTTGGTGGAACCAGAGTGCCAAAGCATCATATAAGAATAGAAAGTTACGGCACCATAGATGAGCTAAATTCATGGTTGGGTTTAATTCGCGATCAAAATATTGCTACACCTATCAAGAATTTTTTGATGACCATCCAAAGAAATCTTTTTACACTGGGATCTATATTAGCTACAGATCCTAGCAAAGCGGTATTAAAAAATGGTGCTGAACGGTTAAATATAGAAAGAATCACACAAGAGGATATTAAAAAAATAGAAGTCGCCATTGATGAACTAGAAATGGAACTACCCCAAATGACGCATTTTATTCTTCCCGGAGGCCACACCAATGTGTCATACTGTCATATTGCCCGTACTGTTTGCAGACGCGCAGAAAGAATGGCAAGCATTTTATTCGAAAATGAGCCCTTTGATGAGGAAGTTTTAGCTTATTTGAATAGGCTATCAGACTATCTTTTTGTGTTGGCACGAAAATTGTCCAAAGATATAATGGCTGAAGAGATCAAATGGATTCCCAACAAAAAAGACTAATAAATCCGTAATTTCTTCGTTATCAATTTATAAAAGCAAAAATAAGTTGATAAAAATGCTGAAATAATCACGAATTATCTTGGCTGTTTCCATTTAAAAATTATTTTTGCAAAAATTTAATATCAAACTATTACCATGTATTGGACATTAGAATTAGCATCTTATTTAAGTGATGCACCTTGGCCGGCAAGTAAAGATGAGTTAATAGATTATTCTATTAGAACCGGTGCACCTCTAGAAGTTGTAGAAAATTTACAGTCTATGGAGGAAGAAGGTGGCGAGATCTACGAATCTATTGAAGAGATTTGGCCAGACTATCCTACAGAAGAAGATTACCTCTGGAACGAGGACGAATATTAATATTCTTTATCAGAATAACTACTTAAAAGTCTCCTTGGAGGCTTTTTTTTTATGTAATTTTGGCAGTCGATAAGGTAATTTCAAACCAAAAGTAAGGTTGGAATACCTTTTGCTAAAAGTAAGTGTCGGTTGTAGTTACCGGCTGCAAATAAAAACTGAAAACATTTAGAAACTTAGTTTCCAATAATTTCAGTACAAACAATACATTTTTATGAGTTTTATAAATTCAATACTAAAGGCCTTTGTTGGCGATAAATCAAAAAAGGACGTAAAAGAATTACAACCTTTAGTAGATCAAATAAAATCTTTTGAAGCTGCTTTTGAAAAATTAAGTAATGACCAATTAAGGGGCAAAACCGAAGAATTTAAGCAAGCCATAAAGGATTCCTATAAAGATATTACAGAACAAATTTCCAAATTGGAGCAAGAGGTAAAAGACTCTACCGATATAGATAAGAATGAAGACCTCTACGCTGAAATGGACAAGCTTAAAGAAGAGGCCTATACATTATCTGAAAACACATTAAATACGATTCTTCCAGAGGCATTTGCAGTGGTTAAAGAAACTGCAAAACGTTTTGCCAATAATGAGACCATTACGGTTACCGCTTCTGAAAACGACAGAAAATTATCTGGCAACAAGGATTATGTTTCTTTGGATGGAGATAATGCACATTGGAAAAATTCATGGGACGCCGCTGGTAAACAAGTAACCTGGGATATGGTACATTATGATGTACAGCTTATCGGTGGTATCGCATTACATCAAGGTAAAATTGCCGAGATGCAGACCGGTGAAGGTAAAACACTAGTAGCAACCTTGCCCCTTTACCTAAATGCCTTAACCGGTAATGGTGCACATTTGGTTACGGTGAACGATTATTTGGCAAAAAGGGATAGTGCGTGGATGGCGCCAATTTTTGAGTTTCATGGTTTGTCCGTTGATTGCATAGATTATCACAGACCTAACTCCGATGGTAGAAGAGCTGCTTATAATGCGGATATTACATACGGTACCAACAATGAGTTTGGCTTTGATTATTTGAGGGATAATATGGCGCATACACCAAAAGATTTGGTACAACGTCCTCATAACTATGCTATTGTTGATGAGGTGGATTCCGTGCTTGTAGATGATGCCCGTACACCATTGATTATTTCTGGACCGGTACCTGAGGGAGACAGACATGAATTTAATGAACTTAAGCCGAAGGTTAGTGAAATAGTTCAAAAGCAACGCCAGCATTTAACAGGTGTTCTTGCAGAGGCTAAAAAACTTATTCAAGAAGGAGATACCAAAGAAGGTGGTTTTCTTTTATTAAGGGTTTATAGAGGTCTTCCAAAAAATAAAGCATTGATAAAATTCTTAAGTGAAGAAGGGGTAAAACAGCTACTTCAAAAAACCGAGAATTTCTATATGCAAGACAATAACAGGGAAATGCCAAAGGTAGATGAAGACCTGCTATTTGTTATTGATGAGAAAAACAACCAAATAGAACTTACCGATAAAGGGGTAAATTACATATCCGGTGAACAGGACAAAGACTTTTTTGTAATGCCAGATATTGGTGGTGAAATCGCCAAAATTGAAAATCAAGATTTGGATATAGAAAAAGAAGCTGAACTAAAAGAGGAGCTTTTTAAAGATTTTACGGTGAAGAGTGAACGAATTCACACTATGAGCCAATTACTTAAGGCATATACCTTGTTTGAGAAAGACGTGGAATATGTGGTAATGGACAATAAGGTAATGATCGTGGACGAACAAACTGGTCGTATTATGGACGGTCGCCGTTATTCGGACGGATTACACCAAGCTATTGAAGCCAAGGAAAATGTTAAGATTGAAGCCCTTACCCAAACTTTCGCTACGGTTACACTACAGAACTATTTTAGAATGTACAGTAAGCTTGCCGGTATGACCGGTACGGCAATTACCGAAGCAGGTGAATTCTGGGAAATTTATAAATTGGATGTAATGGAAATTCCTACTAACAGGCCAATTGCCCGTGATGATAGAAATGATTTGATCTATAAGACAAAAAGGGAAAAATATAATGCCATTATAGATGAGGTCACCAAATTAAGTAAAGAAGGGAGACCTATTTTGATCGGTACAACATCTGTAGAAATATCAGAGCTTTTATCCCGTATGTTGAACATACGTAAAGTGCCACATAATGTATTGAATGCCAAGCTTCACAAGAAAGAGGCAGATGTAGTAGCAGAAGCCGGTAATCCTGGAGTGGTTACTATTGCAACCAACATGGCTGGTCGTGGAACGGATATTAAATTAACCGATGCTGTAAAAAAGGCTGGCGGTTTAGCCATTATTGGTACCGAGCGTCACGATTCACGTCGTGTAGATAGGCAGTTAAGAGGTCGTTCGGGTAGACAAGGAGACCCAGGAAGCTCCCAATTCTATGTTTCACTGGAAGATAACCTAATGCGTTTATTTGGTTCGGACAGGGTCGCTAAAATGATGGATAAAATGGGCTTGGAAGAAGGTGAAGTCATACAACACAGTATGATGACCAAGTCTATTGAACGTGCTCAGAAAAAAGTGGAGGAAAATAACTTTGGGGTTCGTAAACGTCTTTTGGAATACGATGATGTAATGAACGCACAACGTGAAGTTGTTTATAAGCGAAGAAGACACGCTTTACAAGGCGAGCGCTTAAAAGTAGATATTGCCAATATGGTTTACGATACCTGTGAAGTAATCGTAGAGGGAAATAAAGCAGCTAATGATTATAAGAATTTTGAATTTGAACTAATCAAATACTTTTCCATGACCTCTCCTGTCTCGGAAGATGAGTTTGGAAAGTTTAGTACCCAAGAAATAACCGGAAAGATTTACAAACATGGCTATGAGCATTACAAAGAAAAAATGGAGCGTAATGCAGCAGCGGCATTCCCGGTAATCAAACAAGTTTATGAGGATAACGCCAATAAATTTGAGCGTATTGTTGTTCCATTTACAGATGGCATTAAAACGCTTAATGTAGTAACCAATCTACAGGAGGCATATGAAAGTGATGGTAAGCAGTTAGTTACCGATTTTGAGAAAAATATCTCGTTGGCCATCATTGATGATTCATGGAAAACCCATTTACGTAAAATGGATGAATTGAAGCAATCGGTACAATTAGCGGTTCATGAGCAAAAAGACCCGTTGTTGATCTATAAATTTGAAGCTTTTGAATTGTTCAAAGAAATGATTGAAAAGGTAAATAAAGAAATTGTTTCTTTCTTATTTAAAGGGGAGTTGCCTTCTGGAAATCCTAATGATATACAAGAAGCAAGAAATATTCAACGTAAAAAAGAAAACCTTCAAACATCAAAAGAAGAAATACCGAACAGTGATGAGTTGGCAGCTCAAAATAGGGCGGCAGGCCAAACTCAAGGACAACGTCCTTCTGTTACCGAAACCATAATTAGGGAACAACCTAAAATTGGTAGAAACGAACGCGTTACCATTAAAAATGTAATGTCCGGTGAAAGTAAAGTTGTTAAGTTTAAACAAGCGGAACCACTACTTGCTAAAGGTGAGTGGGTACTTACCGAGGATTAGTTCTTATCAATATTCATAATTAAAAAGCCTTTCTTTTCAGAAAGGCTTTTTTTAGCTTATAACTTTATTTTTGAGCACCAAAAAACTTCTTCCCAACCAAATCCATGGAAACTTAGTATATAACAGCTTAGTACATAACCAACAGAACTACCGAAGAGGTAACATTATAAAAATACATACTAAAAGAAGGAATAGATTACTTGTACGAAAATCTATAGAAAAATACGACTTAATTTAGATAACTAGCATTGGCAAAAACCTAGGATAGATTAAATAATGCCAAGAGAACGAACCCATAACTTTTGCTAATATTTTAACCAATTTATCTTTAGAATAACCACAACATTGATAATTTGTGATATGTTCTTAAAAAAATTTTAGCATTATGCTAAAAACATAAGTAGCTTTACAATACTGAATAGTGTGATTGCCAGTAACTAAATAATCGTTATGCCGGATTTTCAAATAGAACAAGAACGACTAAGGGACAAGATAAATTTACTTTTAAAAGTTAATTATGTAACTAGTACCTTATCTCTCATTTTTGGCCTCATCTGTTTGTTTGCGCTAAATATTACCCAAATCATCCCCCAAACTCTAATATTGTTTTCAATTCTTAATTTCGGTAATACCTTACTTTTTAATCAACATAACAATCTTACAATTACCTATAACATAACGTCAATAATAGCTTGTTTAAGTGCTTTTATTATAACGCTATACAGTGGGGGTATCAATAGCACCTTTATCTTTATGCTTGGGCTGATCGTTTTTGCAGGTTACGTAACAACACGCAAATACGGTCAAGTGTACCTTAACATTATTTTTATTTTGGTTCTTTTAATCTTTACCCAAAGTTTCCCGGAGTTAGCCGTAACGGAAAATGTTATCCCGGAAACATCAAGAAGCACATTCAGTTTATTATCTGTTTTATTTTCTTTATTTCTTTTAGGAAATATCTTTGGCAAGAAATTATTAAAGACACATCACGCCCTGTATAAATCCAAAAGAGAATTAACCATACAGATGCACGAAAAGGAAATGCTGATAAAAGAGGTACATCATAGGGTCAAGAACAATCTTCAAACTGTTTCCAGTTTGTTAAGTCTCCAATCTAGGAACATTGCAGAGGTTAAAATGAAAAACCTGTTAAAAAGTACTCAGAATAGGGTTATATCTATGGCCATGGTACATGAGATGTTGTATATGAGAAATGATATTAGTCAAATAGAATATAAATCCTATGTACAGGAATTAAGTGAATATTTAATTCGTTCTATAAAAGGCGTAGATAGTAAAGTAAATTTAAAAATTGATATTCCAGAAATAAAATTGGGAATAGACACTGCTATACCCTTAGGATTACTTATTAATGAAGCGGTGACCAACGCTTTAAAATATGGCTTTAAAGATGAAGAAGAAGGCGAGATTTACATCGCTCTCAAAAAAGAACTGGACAAACAGTATGTTTTAAATATTGGAGATAACGGGATCGGCTTTCCAGAAACGGTCAATTATAAAAATTCAAAATCTCTTGGTTTAAAACTTATCCATAATCTTACAAGACAGTTAAAAGGAACTATACAAAGGGATATTTCAAAAAAGGGAACCAATTATATAATAAGGTTTCAAGAAATCAAACAGCAATTATCACCAGTTGCATAAAATATCCAAGTTTTTTTGAGAAGTTAGTAATTGATGAACGAATATGATTTATTAGGGAATCAATTTTTAGGATTATGTCTATATTTAAGGGACTAATTCAAAAATACCTATCATGTTCAAAAAACTATTGTTCGCACTAGTACTGTGCGGTACATCCATTAATGCCCAAGATTACTTCTACAAACAATTTCATCCATTTAATGAGAACATACCCTCACCAGAGAAATTTTTAGGTTATGGTATTGGAGAACATCATACCAGACACGACTTAATAGTAGCCTATTTGGAAAAACTGGCCGAAGTTTCAGATAGGGCTACCATTCATCAATATGGAAAAACCCATGAGGGTAGAAAATTGGTTATATTAACCCTGACTGCCCCTGAAAACCTAAATAATATTGAGAGTATAAAACAATCACATTTAGCGTTTACAGATCCCGCCAATTCGGTTTCTAATTATGATGATGTACCTATTTTTATCAACTTGGCCTATAATGTACATGGTAACGAACCTTCTAGTTCAGAAGCTGCACTACTTACAGCCTACACCTTTGCAGCTTCAAATAATCCCCAAATACTTAGCTATTTAAAAAATGCAGTGTTATTTATAGACCCTACAATCAACCCAGATGGTAGGGACCGCCATACACAATGGGCAAATATGTATCAAGGCACACCTGAAGTAGCAGACCCACAAGATGCGGAACATAACGAGTATTGGCCTATGGGGCGGACCAATCACTATTGGTTTGACTTAAATCGGGATTGGTTATTGGCTATAAACCCGGAAAGTAGAGGTAAACTAAACTGGTATCACCAATGGTATCCAAATGTAGTAACAGATTTTCACGAAATGGGCTCGCAGAGCACTTATTTCTTTGAGCCAATGAAAACCAATGGATCTCTAGATCCCATTATGCCGAAAGAAAATTATGAGGATTTAAATACCTTGTTTGGGAATGAATTTGCAAAGGCTTTAGATAGTATTGGGTCTTTATACTTTACCAAGGAAGTTTTTGATGGCACCTACCCCGGTTATGGTTCTTCTTATCCAGATTTGCAAGGTGGGTTAGGACTTTTGTTTGAGCAGGCGAGTTCTCGTGGGCACAAACAGACCACCGCATTTGGTGAAATTACATTTCCTTTCACTATAAGAAACCAATACACCTCTAGTATTACCACTGTAAAAACCGCTGTAAATAACAAAGCTTACATGCGTAAATACCAGCAAGATTTCTTTAAGAGTGCCTTGACCAACGCTACAAAGAATAGAATTGTAGCCTACTCTTTTGGAGATGCT
>CBFIGW010000137.1:0-8249 GCA_965662155.1 Maribacter sp.
TTTCAAATGAATGGAGGAACCAATGAGAATCCAGCATATCAAGTGGGTAGTCCTATTTTCGATGAAGTGACCATTTCATTACATAAAGATTATTATAAAGGCAGAAATTTCATTATTAAGGCCAAAAACAATTCCCTAAGCAATGTATATGCGGAAGGCATTAAATTAAATAACAACACCTTGGAATCATATAAAATTACTCATGATGATATTATAAATGGCGGCATACTTGAGTTGCAAATGACCGATAAACTATCTGACTAATGTAACCTTTAAATAATATAGTAACACCTTTCATCCATATCTTCGTGCATTTTTATTTAATCGGAAGTAAAATATAATTAGGAGTAAACTCACCAACAATATAGTTTATAGGTATATTAGACCCTATCTATTTGTCATATGCAAAAGTATATTACTAATATTTTGTTTCTCGAGATACCACAAAAAATCCTTATTACATTGTAAGGAATTTTTTGTTTATAACACTTATCTTTCCATTAGTTCATCAAAAAAATATTCATTTTGATTTCAATAGATTTAAATACTCCAACAGAAGAAATAAAATCTTTACTAACCAAAAAAGGTTGGTTATTATCTGATGAGGAAATACTAGGTGTAGAAAGAGCCGGGGAAGGAAATATGAATGTTGTATTACGCATAACTACCAATATGTCTTCCTTTGTTTTGAAGCAATCAAGACCTTATGTTCAAAAATATCAAAATATTGAAGCACCATTAGATAGAATAACAATTGAACACCTGTTTTACAAGAACGTTAACAGTGAATCAATAAAAAATCATCTACCAAAAGTATTAGGTTTTGATACTCAAGATCATTTACTAAAGCTAGAGGATTTAGGTAGAGTTGAAGACCTAACAAGTATATACGGCACTAAAAAAATAACCGAGACAGACTTCCGTGATCTTTTAAACGTAGTCGCACAAATACATAAATCAAATATTCCAACCAATTTTCCTTTAAACATGGAAATGCGCAAGCTAAACCATCAACATATATTTATACTCCCTTTTCAACAAGACAACGGTTTTTCCTTAGATGATATTCAGCCTGGTTTACAAGAATTGTCAATCCAATACAAAAATGACGATGTTTTAAAAAATAAGATCGATAAAATCGGAAAATCCTATTTAAGTCAAGGTTCTACTCTTTTGCATGGTGATTATTATCCAGGCAGCTGGATGCAGACCAAGAACAACATTTATGTATTGGACCCGGAATTTGCTTTCGTTGGTTTTCCAGAATATGACCTTGGAGTAATGGCCGCCCATTTAATCATAGCAACACACGACATAGTTTATCTAGACAAAATCAGAACTGATTATGGTGGCAAAATACACTATATCATGATGCAACAAATGGCTGGCATAGAAATAATGCGTAGATTAATAGGATTGGCACAATTACCTTTACAACGCACCCTTGACGAAAAAAAACATCTTTTACAAATAGCATATAACCTAATACTATCATGAAAAATTGGTTTTTAATACTTCTACTTCTAATCCTTTTTAGTTGTGGCCAACAAAACAAAACCGTTCCCAATATTTCTTCTCCCAAGACTATTACTTATGGTATTGACAGTGTTCCATTAACAAGTCATGATTATTATGACAAAGTATTAGGCGCTTTAGTGGGATCTGCTATTGGTGATGCCATGGGAGCTTCCACAGAAATGTGGCATCGTAGCGATATTCAACAGCAATATGGTTACATCACAGGGCTAACTCCAGCAGTTAGGGAACAATCACCTGAAGGTACATGGGACCATAATTTGATGGCCGGAGCTACTACGGATGATACCCGATGGAAATACCTGATGACCTTATATTTTAAGAAATATCAAAGTGAACTTAATCCTAATAATTTTTCAAAGTTCATAACGGATTACTATTCTGCCTTAACCGATTCACTTGGGGATAAACAAACAAAAAGAAACCCTGACTATCTAGACAATCAAATTGAAAAAATAGATTGGATTAAAGAATGGGCCCGAGTTGCATTGGCCTATCAAAAAAACAATGATTCTTACTTTAAAGCCGCAAATAGATTTTATGGTGGAGAAATGTCATGTGCAGGACAATTATATACGCCAATGCTAGGCTTAATTGCCCAAAATCCTACCGAAGCCTATAATTTAGCGTATGACCACAGTATTTTTGACATTGGTTACGCTAAGGACATATCTGCATCTGTTGCAGCCATGACCAATATGGCATTACAAACAACAACAATAGATTCGCTACTAAACACGGTAGTATTTGTTGATCCGCTGGGATATCAAGATAGCAGACTGGTAGGTCGTATACCATTTGCTTTATTACAGAATGCCAGAAAACAAGTAAATAGTTTAAATCAAATAACCAAAGTAGATTCGTTGTTCGTAAACGAGGATATACGCTTTAAAGTTCCGGAAGGATTTATGGAGAAAGAAATAGAATGGGTAAAACAAGAGATGTTATATCAATTGTTAGAGAAAGATAAACGCGCCATTGCTTTCCATTCGGGTGAAATATGGCAGATAATGGTTACAGGTATTGCATTTGGCAATGGAGACTTTGAAAAAACCATGCAGTTTATTATAAACTATGGCAGGGATAATGATACAGTTGCTGCTGTTGCTGGGATGATTTTAGGTGCACAAATTGGGTACACCAATCTGCCAGAAAACTTAAAATCCGAAATAATAAAAGTGAATAAAAATTATATGGGACTGGATTTAGAGGCCATGGCTAAAACTTTGGCACCTTAAACCAATTACTGCCAAATGCGTTCCACCCGATTTTCAGTATAATCCAAAACTCTAATTTCCTTATCCGCACTATTTTCAAACAGCAACTTTGTAAAATCCGAGTTCGGAAAAATCTGATTGGTCATTACATATTGCCCTCTGTTTATGAACAGTTCAATAGATGATTTATCCAACAAAATCCGAACTTCAATCTCACCTTCCGGTAAATTGGGCATTGGTAATTCTTGATTGCCCATTGCGAATTTCTCTGAGAATGCAGTTTCACCAACCTTAGACCTATTTAATAGTGCTTTCTTTGTTGCCTTTTTCAATTCTATTGACAAACTATCCCCTACTGAATTTACCAACGACAAAGAAAAATTAAGATCCGATGTATTAAAACGTAATTCCGATTGATTCCCATGTTGCAATTTAACTGATTCATTGCTCATAGGTTTTAAAATAACCGCTTTGCCCACTTCACTTTTTTGAACCAATTCATCAACCTGAATTAGTGGATAATTTATAAGTTCATAAGACCCATTATTTTTTGTTAATGATAATTTTCTCGGAACGGTCATGGCACTTCGCCAAACTTCTGTAGGGGTGTCTCTAGCATAATCCCAATTACTCATCCAACCTATAAAAATTCGTTCACCAGATGGCACGTTATTATAAGTGACCCCAGCATAATTATCACGGCCATAATCCAACCACTTATGTTCTATTTGGTCCGTAGAAAATGTTTTACCATCAAAATTCCCAACAAAATATTGTGTGCCACTACCGCCATTAGGCGCACCAGGGTTAATACTTATAAGCAACACCCATTTCTCCTCATCAGTACCATTAACCTTTAATTTAAACATATCTGGACATTCCCAAACACCACCATGCGCTCCTTTTTCTCTTCCAAATTCACTTACTTTCTCCCATTGCTTTAGGTTTGGTGAATCCCAAATTTGCAAATGATCACCGGCCACCAAAAGCATCGTCCATTTATTTTCTTTGTCGTTCCAAAAAACTTTGGGGTCTCTAAAATCCTTTATTCCATAATTAGCAATAACAGGGTTGCCTTCATATTTTGTCCAACTATCTCCATTATCCAAGCTATAGGCAATTCCTTGTGTTTGATAATCCTTTCTTCCAGCCTGCTCGCCATCCATATTATGATATGTGAAAATACCTACCAATGGCGGTTGTTCATCTGTCCCAAAACCAGAAGTATTCTCAATATCAACTACAGCACTACCAGAAAAAACAAATCCGTTTTCATCTGGAAAAAGAGCAATTGGCTTATGTTCCCAATGCACCATGTCCTTACTTATAGCATGTCCCCAATGCATAGGTCCCCAAACTATATCATCTGGATAATATTGATAAAATAAGTGATAGACACCGGCATTATAAACTAAACCGTTGGGATCGTTCATCCACTTCTCTTCAGGTGTAAAATGATACTGAGGCCTATACTTTTCGGAATAATATTCAGATATTTCTTGTTCCTTAATTACTTCTTTTGTTTTTTCCTTACAAGAATTGAAGCTACTAATCACCGTAACCAAAACCATCCCAAAATATAATTTACGCATGTTATTTGAATTAAAAACGTTAGAAGCAAAAGTACTCATCCACCTTAAAAATACTACCTTTGTTACTAGATTAAGTACTTCAATGCGTTTTATTTTATCTCTACTTTTTTGCATATTACTTTTTTCTTGTGGACAAGGGCAAGAAGGAATAGATCGTGCTCTTAAAAATTGGAACAACGAAACGATACCCTACATTTATCAGGAAAATATCTCCAATAAGGACAGCATACTTTTCCTAGATACCCGTGAAAAAGAGGAGTACGAGGTAAGCCATATAAAAAATGCACTTTGGGTAGGATATAAAACTTTCGACGAACAATTAGTTTTGAACCAGATTAGAGACAAATCCCAAAACATTATTGTTTATTGCTCCATTGGTGTACGTTCAGAAAATATAGGTGAAAAATTAAAAGAACTTGGTTACACCAATGTACTTAATTTATATGGAGGTATTTTTGGATGGAAAAATAAGGGCAAAGCCGTTTTTAATAATGGTAAAGAAACTGACAGTATTCATGCCTTTAGCAAACATTGGGGCAAACTTTTGGAAAAAGGCATAAAAGTATATAAGTATTAGTGTATTTAAATATTATAACCAACCAGTTGTTTAGCACTTAAAAAAAATCAAATTTGGGAATTTTACAGCCGAACGAAAATAAAAAAGACGAGAAAACAATAGATTTTACATTGGCGAGTTCCAAAAATCTACTTTTAATATTTACAAGAAACCCAGAATTGGGAAAAGGCAAAAGACGTTTAGCTGCAACGGTTGGTGACGAAGCCACTTTAGAAATTTATAAATTCCTTTTAAATCATACAGCCGAAATTACCAAAAACCTTTACGCTCAAAAAACAGTTTATTATTCTGAAGAAATTTGGAAAAATGATGTTTGGGACGATAAAAGTTATAATAAAAAAATACAGGTTGGAAAGGATTTAGGAGAGCGGATGGCCAATGCATTCCTAGGTGGGTTTTCAGATGGATTTGATAAGATAATCATAATTGGCAGTGATATGTACGACCTGTCACTATCTGATTTAGAAAATGCCTTTAAGTCACTTGAAAATCATGATTACGTTGTAGGCCCTGCAGAAGATGGCGGTTATTATTTATTAGGAATGAAATCTTTTAAAAAAAAGCTTTTTATAAATAAAAACTGGGGAACAAGTTCTGTTCTTAAGAATACATTAAACGATTTAAAAAAGGAAAAAACCAAGCTCTTAGAGCCTAGGAACGATGTAGATTACTATGAGGATATAAAGGATGTTGATGCCTTTGATCTTTTCTTAAAACATATAAAAGAATGACAAAAAAACAATTAGAGGAATCAGTAGCTTACTTAAAAAATAAGGGATTTGAAAATCCAGAAATAGGAATTGTATTGGGTACCGGTCTAGGGCAATTAGTTGACCATATTGAAGATCCAATTGACGCACATTACCATAACATACCGTTTTTTCCGCTGGCAACGGTAGAATTTCATACTGGAAAACTGGTATTCGGTACTATTTCTGGCAAGAAAGTAGTAGTAATGCAAGGCCGTTTCCATTTGTACGAAGGCTATAATTTTTTAGATATAACCTATCCTATTAGAGTTATGCATATGTTAGGCATTACCAAGCTATTTATTTCCAATGCAGCTGGTGCAATCAACTTAGATTATAAAAAAGGGGATATGATGTTGATAGAAGACCACATTAACCTGCAAGGTGGTTCTCCATTGGCATTTAAAAATGTAAGTGAGTTCGGTGAACGATTTGCCGATATGTCTGAACCTTATGACAAAGACATGCGAAGCAAACTTGCTGAGATTGCTGCCAAAAATAACATTTCCTTAAAATCTGGAGTGTATGCCTCTGTGGTTGGACCTCAACTAGAGACCAGGGCAGAATATAGAATGCTTAAAATTTTGGGGGCCGATGCTGTTGGTATGAGTACTGTACCGGAAGTTATCGTAGCCAATCACCTAAACTTACCTATTGTAGCGGTTTCAGTTTTGACCGATGAATGTGACCCTGATAATTTAAAACCTGTAGATATTTCTGAAATTATATCAATTGCCGAAAAAACAGAGCCTAAAATGGTACAACTTTTTAAAGAGTTGATAAAACGATTGTAAGGTCTGTAACGTAAAGCCTACTAGTAAAAGGTAATATATTTTAATGTCAGCTGGATCCTATCAAATTAGTATTATCATACCAACTCTTAACGAGGAAGGCCATATTGGGAAGGTATTACAGGCTATAGCCACAAACGCAACCAGTGGTTGTGTTCATGAAATTATTGTTGTAGACGGCGGCAGTACGGACGCCACCACGACCAGGGCATTAAATTTAGGTGCAAAGGTTTTAAAATCTCCTAAAGGCCGTGCCAAACAAATGAATGTTGGTGCCAATAATGCAACGGGTAATATTCTGTATTTTCTTCATGTAGATTCGATGCCACCCATAAATTTCGATAAGAATATCATCAAAACTTTTAAAGAAGGTTATTTAGCGGGTTGTTTTAGGTTAAAGTTTGACAGCAAGAGCCTGTTTTTAAGATTTTTTGCCTGGTGTACAAAAATAAACCATATTATATGCAGAGGTGGTGACCAGTCGCTGTTCATACATAAATCATTGTTTAAAGCGTTGAACGGTTTTAATGAACGTTACACCATTTATGAAGACAATGAACTTACCCATAGAATATATAAAGAAACCCGTTTTAGGATTATTCCCGATTATGTTACAACATCAGCAAGAAGATATAACGAGCGTGGCATATTTACCTTACAGCTTCATTTTGGGGTAATACATGCGAAGTATTTTATTGGTGCAAAACCATCAACCTTATATGCTTATTATCTGGAAAACATTGCTGACAAAAAAGCTATTCCTCTTCGAAATCAAGAAGCACCCCTTCCGAAATCCATTTAGCCAATGCCTGCCGGTTATCAGGGTCAAGTATGCGCCGTTGGTCTTTTTTGTTTTTAATATTTCCTATTTCTATATAGGCCATTGCCGGATGCGTTTTTCGAACCAAATATAAACTTGTCCTATCACCAAAAGTACCTTCGTAGGTTCTATTGGGTTGATATTTTTTATACTTAGCTTGAAACGTCTTGTGAATACTTTCTGCTAATTTTTTACCATTTTTACTTTTCTCATGATGGTAAAAAAACACGTCTATATTTTGTCCTTTACTCCTACTATCAACATGGGTTACAATAAGACGTTGGTATTTGCCTTTATTTGTTTTGTACAGGTCATTTACAATTTCAACACGTTGTTGCAAACGCGCCAATTGATTTAAAGGAATGGTCTTATCTGGGTAAGCTACCTCATCATGGTCTATCTCTAAAATACGATCATCGCGAATACCATCGTTTTTATCTCTAATTAAAATATAAACCTTTGCCCCGTGCGACAATAATTCTTTAGCTAAACGCAGCGTAATGTCATATGCATATTCATCTTCGGAAATATGTTTGCCGCCATAATTTGCCATAGCTCCGGGGTCTGGTCCTCCGTGACCAGATACAAGATAGTAAATAGCACCTTTTAATCGTTTACTTTTAAACAGAACGGTTTCATGCTTCTCTCCAAAAATAGAGAATACTTCTCTTTCTATTTCTTTAAGTTTTTTTGATTGCTTTTGAATTGAATCCACTAAAATAACAGACTCTAGTTTTGCTTTGGGAATTACATAAGTATTACCGGCAATAAGATGAACACTATCTTTTAAATTAGAAATATTAAGCTCTACAAACTCATCAAAATACTCATAGGGAGCTAAACCTTCCTTACGTAACAAAGCCAATATACCATCTCCCGGATTTGCAGTTACGGACACCAAAGTATCTTGGGAAACCGCTTGTAATGCCATAAGCATAAACAAAATATATGAAAAATGGAATATACG
>CBFIGW010000138.1:0-8097 GCA_965662155.1 Maribacter sp.
CCTGCGCCAAAAAGGACTCCAAGTGTTATATGTTTATTTTTCATGTTATATGTTTTTTAAAAATTGCTAAACGTCATTTTATATTCTGTGCAATGGAATGGTTCCAAATCCCACTGGCAGCAGTTTCCCTAGCAAAGCTTTCAAAATCTACGGCCGGTCTGCCCAAAACTTGGGCTACATCATCGGATACTTCTTGGTTTTCGGGGTTTCCTAATACTTCTTGGAATAAATAACCGAAAAGCCATACATAAGAATCAGGTAAGCCTGCTTGTTTCATACCTTCCTTAAATTCATCAATGGAAATAGGCACGTATTGTATATGTTTATCCGTAGCTTCGGCCATGATGTCCACCACTTCTTTAAAGGTTCTTTTTTGAGGGCCTGTTACCGTAATGGTCTGTCCATTATAGGTGTCGTCTACCAACACTGTAGAGACCACATCTGCAATATCATTGACATCAACAAAAGGGATGCTGGCATTGGGCATGGGCAATGCCACAGTGCCATTAAGTACAAATTCTAAAAAGGCACCTTCGCTAAAGTTTTGATTAAACCATGATGCCCTGACCAAAGTGTAGTTTAAACCAGAGTTTGCTACTATTTCTTCGCAGGCTTCCGCTTCTGTCTCCCCTTTACCGGAAAGTAATACCACTTTCTCCAAACCTGCTGCCAGAGCTTTTTTGGTAAGGGTACTAATAGCATCTCTGGAACCAGGTACCGCTAAATCCGGGTAATACACAATGTAGGCCCTATCTATATCCTTTAAAACGGCGTCATAGGTGTCTGTATTTTCCCAATCGAACGCCGGACTTGTTTTTCTGCCCACAACGCTAACATTGTGGCCTAATTGGATTAGGTTTGCTGCAACACGGCGTCCTGTTTTACCGTTTCCTCCGATAACTAAAATGTTTTCTGTTTTCATTTTTACTTGTTTTTAAATTTTGATGAATGGTGGTTCAGTTATTTGAAACACGTTGATATTACTTTTATATATAGTTTGTGATATTTCTTTTTCCTCTAACTTTCAAGTGCCAATACACCGTGGTGGTTGCGATAAACTCTATACCAATAAACCAAAAGCCGAAATTGACAAAGAAATCATAATACGTACCTCCATAAGGTAGTATGGTAAACGGGACCGTGATTATAGCATCTAAGAATGCCGATATGCCAAAGAACATGAGCCCCACCCATAATCCGTGGCCGGTAATGTGCTTTTTGAAGTACAGTTTGGAACAAAACCAAACCACAGGTATTATGATTATTGATAGCCATATATTGGCTTGTTTTTCTGCATCCTCCAGAATAGGGAGGTAAAAGGATAGTGCGTATAAATTCACTCCAATTATCCAAATAAGTAGGCCAAAGCCTATAGTTCTTTTTAGTTTCATGATTGTTCGTTTTTTGATGTATTATTTCTTTATGTAAGTAGATGACTTGTTCTATTTTGTGTAAAGCATACCAATGATCAAGAGCACAAAAGCGCTAAATGATGCCAGTGTTCTTATGGTGTGCCAGCGATTCCATGGTTCCTCAAATTTGGTTCTAAGCTCTTGCAATTCAGTTGTTGAGAGTGTTTCTAAATGGGAGGCATCCAATATTTCATTTAAGGGGACGTTTCCAAAAATGGTTACTAAACCTATTCCCATAAAGTAGAGTATGGCGGCCGTAAAAAATATCCAGAAGCTAACGTTATTGCTCCTGAATAAATACGTAGTCAAAAAGAGCAAGATGACAGGACCAAAAAAAACTATCATAAAACGACCATTGATGATGGCTCTATTCATAGCCTGAAAAGCCTTTAAGAAGCTTATATGCTCTAGGCGACCAATGCCTGGAGTTACTGCATTTGCCCAGGTAAAACATAGGCCAGCTGTAAGACCGGTAAATAATAACCCTAACATTAATACGATAAATTTTAGTTTAAATTCCATGGGTAGAAGTTTTAGTGGATGTTATCCAGGTTAGTAATTCTTGATACTCCTTAGTGTTGAGTTTTACTTTCTTTCCCTTGGGCATTCGTTTTTTAATAAAGACTTGCCTGTAGATATCATTGGCCCATGGGTTCATGTTTTCTAATGTGAATACACGTTTTCTATTTCGGGTGTTGTGACAAACGTTACATTTGGTATCTAAAATTTGAAATGCTACTACTTTAGAATCTTTTACGATAGCGTTAGAAGCATATACCGCGGTAAGTTGGTTATGCTCTTGCATAGATGCGGAGCTAACTGTAGAATTAAAAGTTAGTGTGGTACAAACTCCGATTATTAATTTTACTATTGATATCATCATTATATTCTTTTAGTAATTTGATGATACAAAAGTGCGAAGTGATCACATGGGTTTTTTGACACTTACAGACAATCTTTTGACATTTTAGGCCAAAATGGAATTACTCGTTATTTTTTCGAAATTGAGATGGGGTTAGGTCGGTCCATTTTTTAAAAGCACGATTAAAAGCACTTTGTTCGGAGAAGCCTGTTAGGAAGGCTATATCGCCTATACTTTGATTTTTATCTCGGAGCATATCTTTAGCGATTTTTTCTTGGGTCTTTTTAACTATATCCCGATAGGTAACGTTTGCTTCAGAAAGCCTTCTTGTAAGCGTTCTGTTACTCATGGCCATAAGGTCGGCAATGTGATGAATACTTGGAATTCCGGTGGGTAGAGCATCCTTTATTAGAGATTCAACATCGCGAACAAATTTTGTGCCTGGAATTTTTATACCCTTTGTTTTCTCATCGACTTGTTGTAAGAGGTAACTGTTAATGCTTGCATCAGCTTTTGCTGTTCTTAATTTAAGGTCTTCTGTTTTATAACTTATCGCATATTGTAGTTGGTTAAATAATATGGGACACTTAAATGCCCTATGGAAGCTGGATAAGTCTTTTGGTGCATTATGTTTAAAACCTACTTGGATCGGAGCTATATTTTTTTCCGACATGGCTTGTAGTACTACAACTGTTGCAGATAAGCTGGCCTCTGTTGATAATTCCATACCTCTACGATGCGCTTCTCTATGAAGTATAACATGTGAAACGTTTCCTTCTTCTTTAATCTGCCATACAAAGGTATTTGAGAGCAATTTAAAGTAACGATCACTACGTTCAAAGATTTCGCCTACTCTAGAACAGGTTCGCCATGATAGCCCCAATACGCCATAATCCTCAATAAGCATTTGTTGACCTACCCGTACCCCAAATCCCGGTCCAAGTCTATCATCTAGTAGCTCATGTATATCTAGAAATTCTTTGGCGGCAACAACCTGTATCTGTTTTGCTTCATCTAAGGAAGTAGGTAAATCCATAAAATCATCCCTGGTCAAGCCTTCTGCTATGGCACAGTTAAGCATCTTTACATATAAACTTGCTGAAAAGTATTTCATTTTGGTACAGAACTAAGAATTACGGTATTTCAATTTCTTTTTTGTTATTGCCATTGGCGTATATTATAACTTGGTGTGTTTTTGCCCGGAAAAAAATATCACGTGCGGCAAACGTTTAATGCACACGAACAGTCTTAGGTATGGGTAGTAGCTAAATTATATGCGATACAATTAGATAGGTAAATTACAAAATAAAAAGATTAGCAAATTAAATCTTATTGTTTTCTGCTATTAATTGCGCCCCTTATTAGTATTGTTTTTATCCATTTACATACTGTTCAAAAACCAAAGTTTTTTTACGTAATTCTTCTTTTAATTCAGTATCGGAAATGCCATTTTCCGAGAAATTATCAAAGAAACTAGGTAAGGAAAAATCTGCGACTACATTGGCACCTAAAAAAGGAAAATAGTTAATCGCAGCCTGTAATACGGTAGCTCCACCGCGCCTACCAGGTGAGGTTGCCATTAAGAGCGTGGGCTTGTCTCGCCATACTTTTATATTAGCACGAGATAACCAGTCTAACGTATTTTTAAATGCTGCTGTATAGGTTCCGTTATGTTCTGCCAGAGCTACTATAAATCCATCGGCGTTATCAAATACTGCATTGAGTCTTTTAATGGCTGTTGGTATGCCATTTTCATTTTCAAAATCAACCCCATAAATGGGCAGCACATAATCGTTTAAGTTGATATGAATGAGAGCTACATTTTTTAGTAAATCCGATGAATAGGTCAGTAATTTTCTGTTGATCGAATTCTGACTATTACTACCAGCAATTGTGATTATTTTTTTCATTTTTATATTTTTTTTGAGATTAAACCATCTATGGACCATTTTCCACTGCCATTGAATACCACACTTAAGGCAAGTCCTATAATTAAAAGCGAATATTCATAACCTTCTCCTGCTTGATTGCCAAACCAATTCATAAAAAAGCCATGTTCTAATTGAGTAGTAATTATAATGCCGGTAAACATGCCCATAAGTGCCATGGCCCAAAACCTAGAGAAGAATCCCAGTACTAATGAGATAGCACCAAAAAACTCAATCATGATTACCGAAAAGGCTATAATACTGGGTAAACCCATTTGTGTAATGAGCGACTCCATAGTTGCGGAATAACCATAGCCACCAAAGAGTCCCAATAATTTTTGCGCACCATGAGGAAATATGACTAAGCCAAGTGCCCAGCGTGCAATGCTTAATCCAATTTTTGGATTGGTCTTTAAAAGATGTTTTACTACGTTTTTCATAAGTTTTAAAATTTAAAATGGTTTATATAGTTATTCGATAATACATACCGAAAGATGTTTTTTCTATAGGATTCAATCCGTATTGGTCAATATCTAAACCAATACCTAGCTGATGGTGATAATAAGACACACCTATCCGAAACTGTTGATAGCTTCTTGAATGTATTTTAAACTGATCCCAAATGGTTAAGAACTGACCGTTAATCCAGAGTGAAAGATTACCATTAAAAGGTTTGTTGTATTGAAATTGTACAAATACTTCTGCGTAACTAGCATTAATTTTCTCTGAGTGTGCCACTGTTGGCATGAATACAACTAACAGGCGTGAACTGTAGAATGCATATTTTGCGGATAACCGTTCAGAATAACCTGCAAAGCTGTTATAATATATGGAAGGACCAATAGCAATGTTCTTGGTAATATTCCAAAACATTGTGGGTTGTACGCCAACTTCATCAAATACTTTGTTTTCCTTTGCAAACTTTTGAAAGAAAGCCAGCGTATTTAAGCTTAGTGTCTGACTTTTATTAATAGGATAACTTGAAAAAACGGTAAAATCGGTCTTATCAAATCCTGAAAACAATTCTACCTGAGTAAATTGTGCTTGTAAAGGATTTAAATACCCGATAAATAAAAGAGAACTGATGATGATGACTTTTTTCATGCTTCAAAATTCCGATAGGAATGCATGAAAAAAAATGAACTAGTTTAAGACTTTTACCTTCTGTTGACTTTAGTAATAATCTTACTCATAAATTCTGGTGTAATACCAATATAACCTGCTAAGTCTTTCTGAGTAATTCTATTGACAATATTTGGGTATTTCGTCTTGAACTCGATATACCGTTCCTCTGCGGTTAGAGAAATACCATGATTTGAGCGACGTATATAACTAATTAAGGACTTTTGATATAGTATACGATAAAATCGTTCAAACTTTGGTATCTCTTGAAATAACAGTTCATAATTAGCTCTAGAAATACCTAATAATTCCGAATCTTCTGTGGCCATAATAAAGTAGCGTGTCGGCTCCTTCGTCATAAAGCTCGCCATATCGCCTGTCCAATAATCCTCTACGGCAAACATTGAAATGTGTGGTGCACCGTCATCATCTAGTGTGTACACCTTTAAGCAGCCTTTTGTAATAAAATACTCATATGTGGTAATATCACCAGCTTGCATTAAAAATGTTTTTTTCTTTATGCTGATTTCCGTAAGCAAAGAGAGGTACTTCTGCTTTTCTAGTTCGGTTAAATCAACGAATCTTGAAATATTATTTAGGATTAAGATATGTGATTCCTTGTAGCTCAACTCAGGCTTTATTATAATATTGGTTTAAACATGTTTCTAGCTTCTTGACTACCCTTCGACTTCGCTCAGGACAAGCTGCTCAAAGTACCCTGAGTCAACGGGTTATTTCCCTTTTAAAGGCTGTAACCGTTTCGTTTCAACAGCAACGGAATCTATTTTGGCCCGGGAATAATACACTGGAAAATACTCGTCCTTGGCCCAAGGTTCAAATAAATTGTCATAAAACGGACTTTCCGGGTTTCCAGATTGTCCCGGACCATTGGTCGCTAAGGTAGCATCCCAATCGCCCGTATTCACGATCATACGAAAAGAAGCACCACTGCTTTGGCGTAAGTTGCCACCCGTAGAACCCGGCGTATAGGCATTACCGCCTCTTGGTAAGGGTCCCAAGTCCAATTCTTTTTGTGTGGCCGTGTTTACGGCATCACTTAGGGCATGTTCCATATAGGTATGTTTGTTCTTTTCCTGTCCGTACTGCCATTGACTCATATCCGTACCTAAATTTTTCTCCAAGTCGGCCACCGCAGTTACAAAAGCTTCGGATAAAAATGCATTCCGTCCCAACAGGGGAGTATTTCCAAATCTGGAATCGGGTTTTGTTAGCCAATCCATAATACGTTTCATTTGTATGCCGTTGATGATGCCTTTTGCTTTTTCAGGAATAAAGCGTTTATCTGCCAAATCCCCTAATTGGTTTTCCCAGGCCACATAAATAGCTGCGGGAACGGAGTTGGCTTCCAAGCGATAATCCCACCCTTGCAATTTTTCATAAGCTTCGGCAGCTTTTCCTTCAAAGGCAATTCCTTCTAGCATGGGAACCAGGGTTTGCGCGGGAATGGATTTATAATCGGTCTGAAGGGCCTTCATATCGGCCATGGTCAATTTTTTAACGTCGTTGGCCAATACTTCGTCTACCCGTTCCCCGCGATAGGGGTCTGACCATGAAAACCCGATAGCATCCCAATGGGTATAATCATCAGGGGTTACATTTTGGTTTGCCGTGGCAATAAAGCCTTTTTCGGGATTAAAATCGTTTGGCTTTTCTATAATGGGAAGGTAACCGTCCCACTCGTATCGCCCATCTCCCGGCACGGGAACTAGTCCGCTGAAATTTTTTCTTATCGGGGCGATTCCCACGGCTTGCCAACCTATATTTCCTTTTTTATCGGCCCATATCATATTTTCGCCCGGAATATGGCTGTAGTTGCAGGCCTCACGGAATTCTTCCCAGGTTTTGGCTTGGTCCATTCGTAAGGATGCCAAATAGGGCGAGCCTCCAGGTTCCAACCAAGCACAGCGTACGGCATAGGCCACATTATGTTCCGTATCTACATAGGTTACGGGACCGTGTACCGTATACAGCAAATCTACGGTTTGGTCTTCCATACCTTTTACCTTTATGGTTTCGGTAATGGTTTCCATGTCCTTCCATTCGCCATTAAAGTTATATTGATTGGGGTTTTCGGGATTGAGCTCGTAGACCATTAGATCTTCCCCATCGGTTCTAAATACCGTAAGGCCCCAAGAGCCATATTCATTATGTCCAATGGAAATACCAGGAATTTCCGGTTCACCACCACCGATAACATTCCAACCCGGCGCCACTAAATGTGCCATATAGCGTAAGGAGGGTATCGCAATGGTCCTATGTGGGTCATTGGCCATATAGGTGTTGCCATCTGCCATGCGTTCCCCGCTTACCACCCAGTTGTTACTGCCAATGGAAAGGGAATCGTTTTTGCCTTCATTCAACGATAGCAATGCAACGGTCTCGTTCTTGTTTTGATAGGCCGGAACAACATCCTCTTTTTGAAATTTTACCGTTTGCCTGTAGGCTTTGTACAATTCCAGAATATCGTCCGAAAGCAAGTCGGTATTTATACTGGGGTCTATGCTAAGGTTAGGTTCTTTGGGATGAAACCAAAACAAGTCCTTTGCTTTAGCTTCACCCAGTGTTGCCACAGCGCGACCTATTTGTAGTTCGCCCTCAATATTTCCCAGTAGCCCCTGATGTCTGGAGATGACCACTTCCGGGGTCCATTTTTGTGGTTTTATATCCAGAATTTTGAACTCTATAGGAAGTTGTTCGGGTGTTTTTAAGATCTCTTCAATATATGCGTTTACACCATCGGTATAGGCGGTAA
>CBFIGW010000139.1:0-8081 GCA_965662155.1 Maribacter sp.
ATACCGTTTTCATCTACTGTTATTTGTTCGTCTACCAAATCGTACATCATGGGGTTGCCACCAAGGGAGAATTCTATCACATTTGCGGAGGGTGATGCAAAGGCTACCGAAACGCCCGCCATAAACGAGAAGGCAGAACCCCAGCAATGGGGTGCCAGTTCTAATTGATAGGTGTGTGCCAATTGTGATACCCGCATAGCTTCGGTAATGCCACCAATTATAGCACAATCTGGTTGTAAAACGTCTAGAGCACGTTCTGCAATAAGGTCCCGAACATCAAAAGCAGTATATTCACTTTCACCTGCCGCTATGGGTATAAAGGTATTTGCACGTACCTCTGCGGTACCAATTTTATTATCTGGGCTTATGGGCTCCTCAAACCAATATATATTACAATCTTCCACTCCTTTACTAAACTGTTTAGCTTCTGGCACACTAAATGTCCCATGTGCATCTACCATTAATTTTATATGGTCTGGCAATGCTTTTCTTGCTGCTATAACACGTTCAACACTGGCTTGTACACTTTCATCCATGATGCCAACACGCATTTTTACACCTGAAAATCCTTTAGAAGTATATCCCAAAAGTTGTTCGCCAATAGCATCGGCCTTGGCCCATCCACCACTTGCATATGCCTGCATTTTATCACGACAGCTGCCTCCCAGAAGATTAACGATCGGTGTTTGTAAAGCTTTGCCTTTTATGTCCCACAAGGCAGTATCTATACCACTCATGGCGGATACCGTTAGACCCCTTCTCCCAAGTATTGGGAATTTTCTACCTCTGGACAAAGCGTAATGATCGCGGGTGCCATTGTATACATGTTCCCAAATACGGGAAATATGATCGGTGTCTTTCCCTATCAGTTGTGGTTTTAACTCATTTTCTATGCAACTAACAATACTAGCGCAGGAACCTGAAGAACCTACCGCGGCCTTAGCTTCACCGAAACCTTGAAGTCCAGTATCTGTTGTAACCACCACCAAGGTCATGTCAAAATTGGTCAATAGTCCGTAATCTGAAAAGTGTTGTTTTTCTTTTGGAATTGGACATCTAAGCCAGTAGGCCTCTATATTGGCTATCTTCATGGTTAATTTATAAGCTTGGTTAGGGTATCTATAGATTTTTTTGTGAGCATGGTATAAAATTCATCCGTAATGGCAGAACTACCATGATCTTCTAAAAACTTCTTTTGTTCGGCGGTTAAACCTTGTGGATCGGTCTCTATTGAATTGGGATATGGATTGGCCGGTGTACGATCCAAGGGGGCACAAAATTCTACCGATAAGACACTATCGTAATTGATTTCTTTTAATGTGCCGATAATCTTTTCCCAGTTTAGGTGACCCATTCCCGGTGCCATACGATTGTTGTCCGCTACATGAAAATTAACAAGTCGCTTACCTACTTTCTTCATTGTGCTGAACATATCAACTTCCTCTAAGTTCATATGAAAGGTATCTAGGCATACCCCACAATTAGGACCAACAGCTTCTGCCAGCGCCAATGCCTGTTCGCCCCGATTTATAAAATAGGTTTCAAAACGGTTAATTGGTTCAATGCCTATTTTTAAACCATGGTCCTCGGTATATTTATATATCTCTTGTATTCCGTTAATGGCCCATTCCCACTCTTCATCCGGTCTGGCATCAGGAACTATTTTACCTACTGTTGCGGGGACTAGGGATATTACTTTTCCACCCAATTCATATACCATTTTGGCAACGTCCTTTACGTATTGAACGGACATTTTACGTTGTGCAGGGTCTTTGGCCAACAAATTTCGCTCCTCTAGCATCAACGTAACGGAACCCCAACATTTTATTCCATATAGGTCTAAAAGTAATTTTGCTTTGTCAGTATCATAATTCTCAGGAGCGCCCTGTATTTCTAAATAGGAATAATCTAATTTAGAAATACGGTCTAGCGTGTGTTCTAATGTCTCTGCTCGCATCCAATTGTGAATGGCTAATTCCATATAGGTGGGTTAACGGGTTAATAGGAGCAGTAAGATAATTGAAAAATATAGAAATGTATAATTATTGGAATAACAATTAAGTTGTTTTAGCTGCCTTAAAAAACTAGGGTGCATATCTGTTTATAAAGTTGTCGTAAAAAGATGTCTTTATTTAATACACCCCTCGTATATGTTTATGCACCTTATTATGATAAAACGCTTTCAAATCATTCATTAAATCTTTAGAAAGTTGTGGTAAATCACTTGTTCTAGCGTTGTTGTAAACATGGGTTGGGGAACTGGCTCCAGGGATAACGGTAGATACCTCTTTGTGGTCCAAAATCCAGCGAAGTGCCAGCGCTGTCATTGACATATCCTTTGGACAAAGAGTTTTTAATTCGTCCGATAATTTAACTCCTGTTTCAAATGGAATTCCAGCAAAAGTTTCCCCCACATTAAAGGCTTGCCCGTCACAATTAAAGTTTCTATGGTCATTTTCCGGGAATTGTGTTTCGCTTGTAAATTTACCTGTAAGTAACCCACTGGCTAAAGGCAAACGAACTATAATTCCAACACCTTTTGCATACGCTTGCGGTAATAATTCTTTGGTTAATTTTTGTCTAAAAATATTGTAAATGACTTGAAGAGATTGAATTTCTTCTTGCTCAATACATAATAATCCCTGTTCAACCGACTCAACACTTGCTCCAAAATGGGTTATTTTACCTTCTTTTTTTAAATTTCTTAACCAGTCAAAAATGTCACCTTTTTTTAATACCTCTGTAGGGATACAATGTAACTGTAACAAATCAATACACGCTACATTTAAACGCTTACAGGAAGCATTTACACTGTCTATCAAGGCTTGTTCCGTATAATTATTTGGAAACACATCCGATGCACGGCCAAATTTTGTGGCCACCTTTATCTTTACATCAGAATTTCTTAAAAATTCTCCAATCAGCGACTCACTTCTGCCATCCCCATATACATCTGCGGTATCAAAAAAAGTTATTCCGTTAATAACAGCTTCATTAAGGATTTCAAATGCTTTTTCCTTGTTAATTTCATCGCCCCAGTTGGCACCTATTTGCCAACAACCTAAGCCAACTTCACTTATTTCGAACCCATTTTTTCCCAGACTTCTTTTTTTCATTTGATTAAAATATGTTTTTAGTTTATGCGTACAAAGTATTTTAAGTAACCTTAGTATTCTATCTCCTCAAATAACAACCACAATTCCGGATCTAAAACTATATTGTCCGGCTTAGTATCTACAGCCAATTCAAATGCTTTGGAGCGTTCGTTTACATATACTTTCTCAATTTTAAATTTGCCATTTGTGATAATACCAATTTCTAACGGAAATTTAAACGGGACCTTTTGTATTTGGGCAATATCAATTTGCACTTTTCTTTTTTTGTATTTCCAACTCCATTTTAATTCCGGGTGGCCTTTGGTAAATAACCATTGTTCAAAAAACCCTTCTAAATTTTCATTGGAAACCTCTTCCATTACCTTTCGGAAATCATCGGTCATGACATTAGCGTTCTGGTAGGATTGATAATAGGTGCGTATACCTTCCCAAAAAGTAGCATCTCCAAGTTTGTGCCGTAGCATGTTTAGAAACCATCCCCCTTTTTGGTAGGTGTTTACGCTAAGTACTTTTAAAGGGTCTTTTATGCTATTGTCAACTATAGGTGATGGATTTTTTTTATAATAATCAATAATTTGATTTCTATCTAACAACAATTCTGCTTTCCTTTTCTCATTGCCATACACACTTTCTTGATACAGAATTGCAAAATAGGTAGCAAAACCTTCACTTAGCCACACATGGTTCCAGCTATTTTCCGTGGCAGAATTACCAAACCACTGATGTGCAATTTCATGGGCAATAAGCCCCTCAACCTCATTTTTCCCCGTTACTGAATTTTCAAAATAAGAGATGGTTCCTGCATTTTCTAATCCGCCCCACTGGGTTTTTGCTTGCATATTGGCCAATTTTGCATACGAGTACGGACCAACATTTTTAATAAAATAGTTTAGGACAGCTACGGCAACGTTGTAGTCCGAAAAACCATCCAATCTATTTTCTGGATATACCCATGCCGATATTGGTATGTCTTCTACAGTATCCAATAACTTTGTGGCAAATTTGGTTACACCGATTGTTACTACTTTCATGGCAACTGGAGCGGGCTCATAGTAACTGGTTAATTTAAATCCATTTCCTAGGTTGCTTTCTTCCATTTTTTTGCCGGTTGCCACAACATCGTAATGTTCTGGTGCCGTAACCCTAAACTCAACAGATGCTTTGTCATAAGGATGGTCAACACTGGGAAGCCAGTGTCTTGCTAAATTTGGCCAGTTATCACCAAAAAAAGATCGTTGACCAAATTTGGTGGTGTCTATAACCAAACCTCTTTGCGGAACGCCATGATACTGTATTTTAAATGTTTTGGTATTTGGTCCGTCAGGTGCTAATTTAATTAAGATTTTATCGTCTTTGTACTCATAATTGGCTTGTACACTATCTTCATAAACCCCAGTTACATTCATACCATAGGCTCCTGATGAACCTATTAGGTCTAAAGAGAAATTTTTTGCTTCGTCCTTAAAATCTACCGTGATGAGGGTTTCACCCTCAATTTTATTGTTGTCATCATTTAAGGAAAGATTAAAGATGTAGTGCTGCACATCTGCTAAATTGTTTCTTTGGTAGGTATCCTGCGCGTAGTTTTTATTGGTACAAAAACACAAAATAGCGAGGATTAGTGCGGACGTTTTGATCATTGGTGATTTGTTATAGTTGGACTACCAGTCTTGATAAAGATATTTGGTGATGAAGTTACTAAATTGCGGTTATAATTATATAGTTCCTTACTAGTTTATAAAGTGTTTATAAAGCCATTTACTATACCAGTATTTGGGCACCATTAAGTTATAAATGAAATTATGTCAATATATAATTACAGAAAAAAAGTAGTAAACACTGTATTTTGATTTTATAAGTTTTAGTTAATGTAATGGTTTTAAAAGTTTAATGGTGAGGTAAAGTATCTGTTCTGCCAAAATACTATCTTCATAGTTTTAATTAAATTTAAGTTCTTAATTTATCTATCATATGTGTTTACTTTTCTCAACTAGATTTTTATCACCCTTTGTTTATCTATCAATTCTATTTCTAATTTCTGGATTTCAGAATCCAGCTTTAGCGCAGGATAAACCCGACCGTACATGGCTGGCGGGAGATCATCATATTCATTCCAGATATAGTGTAGGTTGGAATCGCGAAGTGGATCCTCCTACCCCCATTAAAGGAGGCGATGCCATATATCCAACTCCCATGAATGCCTTAATGGCAAAGTACTATGGACTTTCGTGGATGGTAACCACCGATCATGGTGGCCCCAATCACAGTAAAGTAAATCTGGAAATGGCTTATCCGGAATTGTTGTATTCCAGAAAAGCTGTACCCGAAGTAATTCAGTTTTATGGAATGGAGTTCGATACTCCAGGGGCTGACCACTCCAGTTTAATAATACCACATACGCATGATGAATCTACCCATTTACACAGCATAGAATCTCAATTCAACAAAAGAGAACCTCACCCATCTGATCCGAGTTGGGATACAGAACCAAGAATGCTTGAAGCATTGACTTTCATGAATAAAATGACCACAAAACCAGTGGTTATTGCCAATCACCCCTCCCGATCTGCAACGGATTTGGGCGTGTATGGAAAAGATGATCCAGCAGAACTTAGGGACTGGAACGATGTGGCGCCCGAAATTGCCGTAGGTATGGCCGGAGCGCCTGGCCATCAAGCTGCAACCTTAAATACCGATGGTACTTTAGGAGTACGTTCTCGAGGAGGATATGGACAATTTCCTACCATGGGAGGTTTTGATCAGATGACGGCTAAATTAGGCGGTTTTTGGGATTCAATGTTGGGCGAAGGTCGCCGTTGGTGGATAACCGCAAACTCCGATTCACATGTTCACTGGCGAGAAGGCGGTAGCGATTTCTGGCCCGGCGAATATTCCAAAACCTATGTTTATGCCCAAAAAAATCACGATGATATTATAGATGGTATCCGAAATGGTCGTGTTTTTGTAACGCTGGGGGATTTAATCTCAGAGCTTTCTGTTAAGGTAGAAGGAGGCCATCATTCTGCCAATATAGGAGGTGCCATCCATATTGCCAAAGGAGAGGACGTTACGGTTACCATTCGCTTTAAAGACCCAGATACCTTGAATTCATGGAAACAGAACCCTGAAGTTACCCGTGTAGATTTGATAATGGGAGAAGTAAAAGGCCCTGTTGCCAATAGAGATAGCGACAACAATCCTACCACACAGGTTATTGAACGCTTTACCGAGTCTGACTGGACCATTAAAGGTGCGTATACGGAGATAACATATACTATTCCCAAACTTAGAAAAGAAAGTTATGTACGTCTTAGAGGTACCAATAGTAAAGAACTGGAACCTCAAGAAGATGAAAAAGGCGAAAGTCCTTGGAATGAATTATGGTTTTACTCCAACCCTATATTTATTGATATAGATTAATTGATAGTATATTGTATAATTTTACAACGAAGATTTAAGTAAAAACAGTGTGTCCTTTATCTTAAAAGATTTCTAAAAATAAAAGGATATGAAAAGATAACACACCGAGAGACCTATGTTATTCATTGTTCTATGGATATTTCTGGGTCAAGTTATAACAAAGAAAAAAGAGGTTTAAAGTAAAAAAGGAAATATTAATTAACTTTAAGAACTGGGCGGAGGATTATAATAGGAGGTTTTGTTGTAGCATATTTTATTTTACGCTAAGTGAAAAATTATCAACAAATAATTCGATATTTCCAGCGGTTGGATTAGCAGTTGCTCCATTTTACACACGCTCGTACATGGTAGGTTCTTTCAAATAGAAATCAATTCCTTCATTCGCAAACATGTCTTTAAAAATTTGTGCGTTTGGCATATTCATAGCAGCCTCGTTGATGACTTCATTACCGTTGATAAGCAATTTATTTAGACCGTTTTCATTAGTAGACATTGTCATTTCCCATTCGACTGTAACCCATTGGTTTCTAGGAAAGGCAAAATCCGTTTGCTGTAATGTAGTGCCCGATATTTTTCCTCTTTCGATTGAGAGATAGTCATTTCCGCCAGACATCATAAGTCTTACTCCAGGACATTGATTTTCAGAACCATAATTATTGCCTACGTTAGGGTCCCAACAAGAACAGCATTCTAAATCAAGAAGTAATAAATTTTCGATTGGCTCACTTCCAACTATATAGAAATCGGCTTTGATTGTAACTATATCTTCTGAACCTATATTCAGACCATTTTTCTCAATATCTATTTTTGACAAATCTGAATCTGACTGATAGGCAACCAATTTGAGCGCATTTTGACCCTCAATAAATTCAGTAATGGAAATTGAAATTTCGTTGGTAGTGTTTGATGGGTCGGTTTGTTGTATAGTTGACCATCTTAAACCATTCGAAGGAAAGAGTTCGTCTAAAGAATTATTTTGGGTTTCAAATCCATCTTCGAAAAGGAATTTTTCAGTCAAAGATTCTTCTTTCTTAATTTCATTTTTGTCGCAGGCCACAATTAATAAAAGGAAGGTCACGAATAAAAAGAGGTGATTATGTTTCATAATCATCTAACGTTCAAGTTTTTGTCTTGTTGTCTTGTTTATTTCAAATACACTACAACGGCATTTTTCAGAGTAGGCGAGAACAAGCAATTACTTATAGCCATTGTTGTGCTTCGTTTATTTATTTTGGTTTTGAATATTCGATTAACTCCTCCACGTAGTGAAAATCACCTTGATTTTGAGTGAGTTTTATGAAGTTTTTTACAGCAGGTGCATATAACCAAACTTCTGTTTCATTTGCGCTATATCCTCTAGAATTGGTAGTTTTACCAGTATATATTATTGTGTAGGCCATAAATGTTCCCGCTTCTACGGTTTCTTCTTTGTACGACAATACTTCGGCATTCTGACTTTGGTTTCCAGTAGTTCCATCTTGACTCGTCCAACTGTTTTCATATTTCCATGTTTTACCCACTTCGAGAGGCCAGTCGTACTTCGGT
>CBFIGW010000140.1:0-8054 GCA_965662155.1 Maribacter sp.
TTTTAGAGATACTACTAGATTTGAGTATTACTAAAAGCAACCAACCTATGGCAACAGAACCCAAAGATAGTTTTGATATGGAAGTACAACCGCCGTATTTGGCTCCGGAGTACAAATCTACACGCTTACGGGCTCCGAAAAAAGAATTGATACTCTTAAAGAAGTCACTTTCTGACCTTACGTCTCCCGTATTCAATGATTTTGAATTAGGCTCTCTGGATAATGACCTTACTAAAAACGCGATAAAGAACGGGGAGCCATTAGGTGAACGTATCGTGGTACATGGCAAGGTGACCGACGAAATGGGGAGACCGTTAAAAAATACCCTCTTGGAAATTTGGCAGGCCAACGCAGCAGGAAGGTATGTACATAAGGTGGATCAGCATAACGCGCCTTTAGACCCTAATTTTTTGGGAGCAGGACGTTGTATGACAGATGAAAATGGAAATTATAAGTTTTACACAATAAAGCCCGGAGCCTATCCATGGGGTAACCACCCTAATGCTTGGCGTCCCAACCACATTCATTTTTCGCTTTTTGGTGGGGATATTTCCAGTAGATTGATCACCCAAATGTATTTTCCAGGGGATCCGTTGTTTGCATATGACCCTATTTTTAATGCGGTACCTGTAAAAGGCCGTGATCTTTTGATTTCCACTTTTGATTTATCTATAACGGAACCCAACTTTGCTTTGGGATACCGGTTTGATATTGTTTTAAGAGGACACAACGCCACACCATTTGAAAATAGATAATTACAGTATGAATATGGAACTTAAGAAGCAAACACCTTCACAGACCATAGGCCCTTACTTTGCTTATGGGTTAACGCCAGAGCAGTATGGTTACGATTTTAAGAGCTGGGCAAATGGGAATATGGTAAATGGTAATGTACATACAGATATCATAACCATTACAGGAAGAGTTTTCGATGGCGAAGGCAATCCTATAGATGATGCTATGGTAGAATTATGGCAGAACGATGGGGAACAGCAATTGTTCGGTCGGTTTGGAACGGGTACCAAGCCAGACAATAGTTTTGAGTTTACGACCGTAAAACCAAAACCTGTTGATGGACAGGCACCGTTTATCAATGTGATACTATTTATGCGAGGACAATTATTACATTCTTATACGCGTATCTATTTTTCCGATGAGGCTCTAAATGATACGGATGAGACTTTGAATACCGTGCCTAAGAACCGAAGAAATACCTTGATTGCCCAAAAGAATGGTAATAGCTATATATTTAATTTATATATGCAAGGAGAACAGGAGACCGTATTTTTTCAAATGTAACACCCATAACCTATGTCGCTTTATACCGAAACGTTTTATGCCAAAGATATTAATCGGCTATTTTCCGATAGGGAATCTATTGGCTATTTACTTCAGGTAGAAGCCGCCTTGGCGCAAGCACAGGCACGTTTAGGAATAATTCCCGAGGAAGCGGCAGCGGTAATTTCGGCCAGTTGCAAGGTCGATTTTATAGATGAGAGCAAATTAAAATCGGAAGTGGTTTTAGGTGGTAATACGGCCATACCCTTGGTACAGCAATTAACCAAGGTCATTAAGAACTCTGATTTTGAAGCCTCTAAATATGTGCATTTCGGGGCAACAAGTCAAGATATTATCGATACGGCCACGGTTCTATCCATCAAGGATTATATTTTGTGGTTAGATGAAAAGCTACAAGCATTGGAAACAGTTTTGTTACAACTGACGAGGAAGCACCAATATACGATTATGATTGGGCGCACTCTATTACAGCAAGCACGCCCTATTACTTTCGGATTAAAAACAGCTGGATGGCTGCAATCGGTCACCAAAGCAAAAAAAAGACTACGGGCTATTAAATCACAACTGCTGTGCATTCAATTAGGAGGAGCTGTTGGAAGTGGTAACGCTAATATTACAGAGGAAGTACAAGCTGCTTGTGCAGATATACTGGGTTTGTATAAAAGTTTCCCCTGGCAAGCACAACGAGATATATTTAATGACTTTGCTGGAATACTAGGCATATTAAGTGGGTCGCTGGGTAAAATAGCCAAGGATATTTCCTTGATGATGCAGACGGAGATAGGCGAGGTTTTTGAAGGGGCCGCAGAAGGTAAAGGAGGGTCTAGTACCATGCCACACAAACGGAATCCTGTAACCTGTGCCCTTATTTTGAGCAATAGTGCCCGTACACCAGGTTTGATAAGTACCATGCTTTCTTCCATGGTTCAGGAACATGAGCGTTCTGCCGGATATTGGCATGCGGAATGGGAAACCCTGACCCAATTAATGGGACTTACGGCAGGTTCTTTAGAGAAAAGTGTGGATTTAATCCAGCATTTGGAAGTACATCCAGAACGAATGTTGAAGAATATTGAAATCACGAACGGACTCATTTATGCCGAAAAGGTATCCTTACAGTTGTCAAAGACCATCGGGAAATTACAGGCACATGAATCGGTTAAAAAAGCCTGTGACAAGTCGGTCAAAGAGCAAAGACATTTGAAATCTGTTATTTCTGAAATGCATCCTGATATCGGAAATATTGATCGTTTATTTCAACCCGAAAACTCTATAGGTAATAGTATATCATGGGTGGATGAATTGCTAAAAACATATGAAGTTTAAAACATGAAAACAAATTATAAAATACAAGGAACGCCAAACAGTCCCGTATTGGTATTTTCCAACTCCCTTGGTTCGGACATGGGTATGTGGGATGAGCTAATTCCTTACTTGCTACCTTATTTTAGGGTATTGCAATATGATACGCGTGGTCATGGAGGTAGTGAAGCACTGGAAGGTGAATACACTATTGCACAACTTGGTGAGGATGTAATAAACCTTTTGGACGATTTAAATATCCGCAAAGTGTATTACTGTGGATTATCCATGGGCGGCTTGATCGGTCAATGGTTGGGGATACATCGACCTGAAAGATTGCATAAATTGATTATCAGCAATACCGATTCTAAAATAGGGAGCGACGAACGCTGGAACGACCGTATCAAAACCATTTCTACAGAAGGCATGGGAGCAATTATAGAAGCCACCTTGGATAAATGGTTTACCGATACTTTTCGCAAAGAGAATCCAAAACGTGTTAATGAGACCAAAACAGTTTTTTTGGCAAATGACCCCATCGGCTACTCAGGTTGTTGTGCTGCTATTCGCGATGCGGATTTTAGGGAGGATATCAACCGAATTTCTTTAGATACCTTGGTTATTACGGGCGATGAAGATGAGGTGACCGATGTGGCGGCAGCTGAAATAATGAAAGAAACAATACCCAATGCTCAATTGAAGGTATTCCATGCCAGGCATTTGGCCAGTACGGAATTACCAAAGGAATTTGCGCAAACCTTAATCGACTTTATTGTAGGGAAGGGTACATTTGAACGTGGTATGCATGTAAGAAGAACGGTTTTGGGCGATGCCCATGTAGATCGATCTATCGCAAATAAAAACGAATTCAATAGTGATTTTCAAGAATTTATATCAAACTACGCTTGGGGTGAAATATGGACACGTCCTGGATTGGCTAAACACTCAAGAAGTTTAATCACTTTGGCCATGCTAATTCCTTTAAATAGGAAAGCGGAATTTAAGATGCATGTAAGAGCGGCTTTTAACAATGGGGTAAGTAAAGATGAGATAAAAGAAGTGTGTATGCAGTCGGGAATCTACGTAGGTCTTCCAGCTGCCAATGAAGCCATACACTCTGCGGAGGAAGTTTTTAAGGAAATGGAATAGCATGAAAAAAATTAATACACAGGTAGGTATCATTGGTGCAGGTCCTGCTGGGCTCGTTTTGGCGCATTGGCTAAAAAAGAATGGTATTAATTCTGTAATAATAGAGTTAAGAAGTCGCGAATATGTTGAGGGTCGTGTACGAGCTGGCCTTCTAGAACAAAACACTGTTGATATAATAAACAATTTGGGCCTAGGTGCACGTATGCAAAAAGAAGGGATTACTCACGATGGGGTGTATCTTAGTTTTGATCAAGAGCGCATTCACGTTCCTTTTGCTGAATTAACAGGTGGTAGACAAATAACCATTTATGGCCAGCAAGAAGTAGTGAAAGACTTAACGGATGCTTGGTTAGATGATGGGGAACAACTCTATTTTGAAGCAGGGGCAACCAAAATAGTAGAATTTGATACCGATAATCCTAAAATACATTTTGCGCAAAATGATGAAGAGGGTATAATTTTTTGTGATTTTGTGGCCGCCTGTGATGGATTTCACGGTATTGGTAGACAAACCATGCCGAAAGAAAGTTACCGGTCCTATGATATAACTTACCCATTTAGTTGGTTGGGTATTTTGGCCAATGTGGCACCATCTACGGATGAGTTAATTTATGCCTACCACGAAAACGGATTTGCATTACATAGTCTGCGTTCTGAAACGGTGAGCCGTTTGTACCTACAGGTAGATAATGATGAGAACTTGAAAGATTGGTCCGATGAACGCATTTGGAAGGAGTTGTCAGTAAGGCTGGGAACTGAAGGATGGGCCTTGAAATCTGGACCTATTTTCGACAAGAGCGTAACACCAATGCGTAGCCACATGATCGATAATTTACAATCTGGACGATTATTTTTAGCAGGTGACGCTGGGCATATAGTTCCGCCTACGGGAGGGAAGGGTTTAAACTTGGCCGTTGCCGACATTAAACATTTGGTAGATGGGTTTGTGGATTTTTACAAGAACAATAGTTTAGGGCTATTGGATAGCTATACCAAAATGGCCTTGAGAAGGATCTGGAGGGCCCAAGACTTCTCCAACTTTATGACGCAGCTGTTTCATAAGCAGGACGAACACGGTTCGTATACCTATAAATTACAAAAGGCAAAAATCAATTATATCAAAATGTCAAAAGCTTATAAGACCACTATAGCTGAAAATTATGTGGGATTACCTTTTGAGACTTATGAATTTTAATAATCAATAATGAAAACAGTACCTATTTTAAATGCTGCGGAAGCAGCTGCTTTGGTAAAAGATGGTGATATCATATTAGGGGGTGGTTTTGGTATGACAGGGAATCCTGTTCATATAATACACGCTTTAGCCGAAACCAATACCAAAGACCTAACCTTTATAGCCAATAATGTTGGAGAACCCAATATGGGTGGTGGCCGATTATTGAATAATGGGCAGCTCAAAAAAATGATTGGTTCCTTTTTCACTTCTAACCCAGAAGCTGTAAAAGCGGCCCAAGAGGGTAAAGTGGATTATGAGCTTTTACCACAAGGCACCTTGGCGGAAGCCATACGCGCCGGTGGAGCAGGTATTGGCGGATTTTACACACCAACTTCCGCTGGAACCTTAATTGCCAAAGGACGCGAAACAAAAACCATCAAAGGTAAGGAACAGGTGTTTATTGAAGGTATTCGTGGTAATGTAGCATTTGTAAGGGCGTGGAAAGCCGATACGGCCGGTAATTTGCAATATAGAATGACGGAACAGAACTTTAACAGGGCTATGGCCACTGCTGCAGATTTGGTTATTGCGGAAGTACAGGAAATAGTTGCTGTGGGAGATATTGATCCAAATGAGATACATACGCCTGGTTGTTTTGTAGATTATTTGGTGGAGCGAAAATTAACTGAGGAAGATCTAGGTTCATCAGCATCCGTGGGGTCGTCCAAAGTGGTTGATGAGAAACGCATGAATATGGCCAAGCGAGCCTTTTCGGAATTACAAAAGGGAGATGTGGTGAATTTGGGAATTGGAATTCCCACCTTGGTTGCAGATTATATAACTCCCGAAGATGGTATTATTCTACATACGGAAAATGGAATGCTAGGTGTAGGGCCAGAACCTAAAGATGGGGGAGGGGCCATGTACTATCCCGTGAATGCAGGAAAAGTTCCCGTAACCGCATTACCGGGAAGTAGTTATTTTGACAGTGCGGATAGTTTTGGTATGATACGTGGTGGTCATATTGATGTTGCCATTATGGGTGGTTTGGAAGTAGATGCCCAAGGAAATTTGGCAAATTGGGCAGTTCCAGGTAAACCCCTGTTGGGTGTAGGAGGCGCTATGGATTTGGCATCCGGTGCACGAAAATTAATCGTTACCTTACGGCATACCGACCGTTCCGGAAACTCCAAAGTTGTAAAAAAGTGTTCTTTACCCATTACTGATTATGGATGTGTGGATATTTTGATTACGGAACTAGCCGTATTTAAATTTATTGCAGGGCAGCTTACCTTAATAGAGATATTACCTGGGAGTAGTTTGGAAGAAGTTAGAGAAAAGACAGAAGCGGAATTTTTAGAAAAACTAAACTAAGATGAAAGAAGCATATATCGTAGATACGGTACGTACACCAATAGGAAGTTTTCGTGGAGCATTGGCACCTGTCAGGGCTGATGATTTGGCTGCAATTCCTATAAAAGCTTTGCTGGAAAGATATCCTAACGTACCTAAAGAGGCTATAGATGATGTGATTTTAGGTTGTCATAACCAAGCAGGCGAGGATAACCGAAATGTGGCACGTATGGCATTGCTCCTGGCCGGATTGCCTTATTCAGTTCCTGGAGAAACCATAAATAGGTTGTGCTCTTCCGGGATGTCTACCGTGGTCCATGCGAATAGGGCCATTAAAGCTGGTGATGGTGAAGTATTTATTGCCGGTGGAATGGAACATATGTCCCGAGGGCCTTTGGTAGTGTCAAAACCTTCGGTTGCTTTTGGTAACGATTCCAAGATGGAAGACTCCAGTTTTGGCTGGCGTTTTGTAAACAAAAAGTTACACGAAATGTATGGCACGGATGCTATGGGTATTACTGCTGAAAATTTAGCGGAAATATTTACTATTAGCAGGGAGAATCAAGACCTGTTTGCCTATAATTCGCAGATGAAAGCCGCTAAGGCCCAAAAAGATGGCATTCTAGCCGAAGAGATTTGCCCTGTCGTAATTCCACAACGTAAAGGGGAGCCTATAATCGTTGATCAAGATGAATTCATAAAACCGCAATCCACATTAGAAAAACTGGCTACGTTACGAACCGTCTTTAAGAAAGAGGGTACGGTAACGGCAGGAAATGCTTCCGGTCTAAATGACGGTGCTGCCGCTATGTTGGTGGTTTCTGAAGATGCCCTAAAAAAATATGGTTTAACACCAAAAGCTAGGATTGTGACATCGGCCGTAGTAGGGGTAGAGCCTAGAATTATGGGCATAGGTCCTGTGTATGCTACTAGAAAAGTCATGGAAAAAACAGGTTTAACATTAAAGGATATGGATGTCATGGAATTTAATGAAGCTTTTGCTGCCCAATCTTTAGCGTGTATAAGGGAATTAGGATTACAGGATAATGACCCAAGAATAAATCCTAATGGTGGAGCCATTGCCATTGGTCACCCATTGGGTATGTCTGGAACCAGGATACTACAAGCGGCTACCAATGAATTGGTGCGAAGTGGCGGCAGGTACGGTTTAGCTGCAATGTGCGTGGGCGTAGGTATGGGTTATGCTACAATTATTGAAAGGGTTTAATATTGAACTAGAATTTATAATCTTAGTTTCTATTTAAGTACAATATATCCATAAACATTTTTATTCCTTGACTTTGGTAAATAATAGCACAATAATCAATAGCGTGTTATAAAAGGAATTATGAAATGTATATTTTAAGGCTTACTTACTTTTTTATGTTATAAAAATAAGGTTGTAGGTATATTTTTTTGGTAAAACGCCTTCATCTATTTCGCTTCCTTTAAATTTACCTTTCTTAACCCATGGTTGTGAGGAAAGCAGTTTTGTATATGGTAATAAGTACATTCTCATTCACTTTGATGAATGCGTTTGTAAAATATTTAAACCATTTTCCAACTTTTGAAATTGTTTTTTTTAGGTCTATTGGTTCCTTGATGTTAGCTTCTTCTTACATCATATATAAAGGAATCCCTATTATGGGGCATAATAGAAAGTTGATGCTTTTGAGATCAATAGTAGGTTTAACTGCCATGAGCTTATTTTTTATGTCACTAAAATACTTGCCAGTTGGCACTGCGGTGTCATTACGATATATAGCACCTATAT
>CBFIGW010000141.1:0-8021 GCA_965662155.1 Maribacter sp.
TTTGATTTATCTTATCATCCAAATGTTTGGCCAAGTCATCAATGAGTTGGTGACCTTTTTCTTTAAAAAGTTTGGGATTGTAAACCGCGTTCAACAGTAATTTGTTCATGAACTAAAAGTAGATGCTATCCTCTTCTTGTACAAATAAAAACCGCTCCTTTTTAGGAGCGGTTTAAACATCAAACTAAGGTTAATATGTTATTCGGTAATTGCTCTATAGGCGTTTACCCTACCTTTTCCATAATAAACACTAGCTCCGTTACCATCTAGTTGGTCAGCAGTTTTAACAATTTGTTTGGTTACATTATGAGGAGCCATTTCACCCCCATTTTTTCCGATAATTAATGCAGCTACTCCGGCAACATGTGGACTGGCCATACTTGTTCCTGCACTCCACGACCATCCTCCAGGTATTGTACTTAACACCATATCATAATACCAGAATGGAGAAGGACTATCAAAATCTCCTCCAGGACCAGCTACTGTGATATGACTTTTTCCGTAGTCTGTATAGCTAGCGGGCAGATCTAAATCCCCAGTTGGGTTTTCAATCCAACTGAAAGGCGCTGTTGCTGATACGGAAATAACATTGTTTAATCCTGCAGGTAATTTCAAGGCAGAACCATTACCATCATAATTAGTGCCACCGTTTCCTGCTGAAACCACAATAGTAGCTCCATTTCTATATGCAAAATTAATAGCTCTTTGTTGAGCGTGTTTAATTTCAGCAATTAATTTACCTGGTACTTTTACTACGGAACCATCTTCCAGTGGGATAAATCCATTTTTATTAAATGTTGCACCTAGACTCATGTTTATAACATCCGAGCCTATTAAAGCAGCATATACAATACCGGCATTTATACTGCTAAAAGGTCCAGAACCAGTAAATTCCGATAATACTTTTACAGCTACTATTTCTGCATTCGGGGCTACACCTATAACACCAATTTCATTATCGGCCGCGGCAATGGTCCCTGCCACATGGGTGCCATGGTTAAAGAAGAATCCATCTCTTACATTCCAATCTTCACCTTCTACAAATGACGCACTTAATTCGGTATTTAAATTCGGTGCCAAATCCGGGTGTTCGGCATCTATGCCAGAGTCTAAAACTGCTACCCTTACGCCAGTACCAGTGTAACCTTGGTTCCATGCTTCTGGAGCGTCTATGGCATCCATACCCCAGAGATCGGCAAAGAAAGGTTCATTACTGCCAATACTAAGAGGGGAAGCTTCTGGGTTTAGGTCTTCATTTATCCATTTAACATTTAAATCTGGAACAACAGATCTTACAGATGATAAAGAATTAATTTTATCACTTACTTTTTTGGATGAAGATATGGTTAAAACACCAATTTCATCAACTGAAGAAGTAACCGTTGCGCCAAGACTTTCTAATTGATTGAGAACGCCTTCATCAACAGATTCATTTTTTAAAATTACCATGAAATTTTTCTTGGCAGATGACTTGGCATATACAGCATTTAGCTCCTCATTTTCCAAAATTTCATTTTCGCTCGTACAAGCGGTAAATAGGAGGGAGGTACAAACTACCGCCATACCTAATTTGTGGGGAATGGATAATCGTTTTTTCATTCTTTAAAAGTGTTTTAGTTATTCCTTCAAGATATTAATAATATTTAACATTTAAAGCGGTTATTGTTAAATATTTAATAATTTAACTATGAAAGTACACCAGAAAAACAGTTGTAAATTGAATCTTAAATCATTTTAAGATTGATTAGGAGTAAATAAAAACCGCTCCTTTTTGGGAGCGGTTTTACTTTTGTCTAAGAATAACAAAAGGGTAATCTGAATTAGTCAAAGGTGTAACCGCCGTCTGAAGCTACTTTATCCGCGATTTGTGTGCGTAAAGCCACTACATTAGGGTTATTGGTATATTTTGTAAAGCGTTTTAAGCCCATTAACATCATACGTTGTTCGTCACCTTTCGCAAAGGAAACAATGGCTTCCTTACCTTTTTGGATAACGATATCAGTTGCTCTGTACAGGTATAATTTAGACATTGCTATTTGTGTCTCCTGGGATGCTTCACCATAACGCTTGGCATTTTTTTCCGTTCTAAGGATGGCGGATTCGGCTAAATATACCTGAATCAAAATATCTGAAGCAGCCATTAGCAATTGTTGGTGTTCCTCTAATTGAGGACCAAATTTTTGAACAGCGCTACCAGCCACCATTAAAAATACTTTTTTAAGTCTTTTTACTAAATCTTTTTCCTCATCAAATAACTGAGAAAAATCTGGCGTTTCAAATGAAGGAATGCCCATTAATTCTTCTCCAACAGCGGTTGCCGGTCCCAGTAAATCCACATGACCCTTCATTGCCTTTTTTACCAACATGCCTACCGCCAACATACGGTTAATTTCATTGGTTCCTTCATAGATACGGGCAATTCTGGCATCCCTCCAAGCAGATTCCATGGGTGTATCGGCACTAAAGCCCATACCGCCAAATATTTGGATTCCCTCATCTGTAGTGTGCTGTACATGTTCGGAAACCGCTACTTTCAGTATTGAACATTCTATAGCGTACTCTTCTACACCCTTAAGTTCCGCTTCTTGGTGAGAATTACCATCTGCTTCGCGAATTGCAATTCTATCTTCAATATTTTTTGCAGCACGATAACAAGCCGACTCATCCACATAGGCATTGGTAGTCATATCCGCAATCTTAGCTTTAATGGCGCCAAAAGACATGATAGGTGTCTTAAATTGGATACGTTCATTGGCATATTTGGTAGCTTCCCCAATTACTCTTCTTTGGGCCTCTAAACAAGCTGCAGCTAATTTTATTCTACCCACATTCAAGGCATTCATGGCAATCTTAAAGCCGTTACCACGGTCGGACAACATATTTTCAACTGGAACTTTTGTTTCGCTAAAAAAGACTTGACGGGTGGAGGAGGAGTGGATACCTAATTTTTTTTCCTCATCACCTAAGGTAATACCATTGGATGGGTCGTTTTCGACAATAAATCCCGTAATATTTTTATCGTCCTCAATTCTCGCAAAAACAATAAATAAGTTGCAAAAACCAGCATTAGAAATCCACATTTTCTGTCCAGAAATACTATAGTATTTTCCATCTTCCGAAAGTACCGCCTTGGTTTTTCCCGAATTAGCGTCTGATCCAGCGCCCGGTTCAGTTAAACAATAAGCCCCAAACCATTCCCCAGAGGCTAGTTTTGGCACATATTTTTGCTTCTGTTCTTCTGTGCCGTATAATGTAATAGGCATTGTACCAATACCCGTGTGGGCACCAAAAGCCGTACTAAAAGAACCAGTCGCACCTGAAATATAATCACATACCAACATAGTAGAAACAAAGCCCATTCCCATTCCGCCATAAGACTCAGGAACGGCAACACTCAATAATCCGAGTTCTCCCGCTTTGCGCATCGTTTCTTCTGTATATGCGTAGTCTTTTTTCTCAAAACGCTCCCAATGTGCCCATAGCTCACGGTCCACAAATTCCTTTGTGCTTTCGCGCATCATTTTTTGCTCTTCGTTCAAATCTTCCATTGTGAATACATCTTCACAATTTGTTTCTTTAACAAGGAATTGCCCCCCTCTAAGTATATCTTGATTAATATCTGTACTCATAACTATTTAGCTTTATTCTAATTCAAAAATTCATAAATACCCGCGGCCCCTTGTCCTGTACCTACACACATAGTGACCATGCCGTATTTACCTTGCATGTTACGTTTACGCATTTCATCGAACAATTGAACCGATAATTTAGCACCTGTGCAACCTAATGGGTGTCCAAGTGCAATGGCACCTCCATTTACATTTACGATATCCGAATTTAAATCTAATTCACGGATAACTGCGAGCGATTGTGACGCAAAGGCTTCATTTAATTCTATTAACTCCACATCACTTTGTTTTAAACCGGCTTGTTTCAATGCTTTTGGTACAGCTGCAACGGGACCAATACCCATAATTCTTGGTGGGACACCGGCAGCGGCATAATTAACCAAACGTGCGATCGGTTCCAGATTTAATTCTTTTACCATTTCTTCACTCATCACTAGCACAAACGCAGCACCATCGCTCATTTGTGAAGAGTTCCCGGCAGTAACACTACCACCAGCGGCAAAGACCGGTCGCAATTTGTTCAACACTTCCACTGAGGTTCCCTTTCTGGGTCCTTCATCCTTTGTTACCGTATACTTTTTGGTAGCTTTTTTTCCGTTTGCATCAATATAAGTTTGCTCTACATCAATTGGCACGATTTGGTCTTGAAAACGATCCTCTGCCTGAGCACGTAAAGCTTTCATATGAGAATTGTATGCAAATACATCCTGATCTTCACGGGATACCTTAAATTCTTGAGCAACGGCTTCCGCTGTATTTCCCATACCCCAATAATAATCCTCATGACCAGATTTTACCAAATCATAGTTCAGTTCGGTCTTATAACCTGTCATAGGTACGGAACTCATACTTTCGGCACCACCAGCAATAATACAATCGGCCATACCGGCTTGGATCTTAGCTGTGGCAATACCAATGGTCTCAATACCTGAAGAACAAAAACGATTTACCGTTACCCCTGGTACGTCTACGATGTCTAATCCCATTAATGAAATTAGTCGTGCCATATTTAGGCCCTGTGAACCTTCTGGCATAGCGTTACCTACTATTACATCATCTATTCTTTTCTTATCCAAATTTGGCAGTTCTTTCATCATATACTCAATGGTCTCTGCCGCCAATTCGTCCGTTCGCTTAAATCGAAAAACTCCTTTTGGTGCTTTTCCAACTGCGGTACGATATCCTTTAACTATATATGCTGTTTTCATTTTTTAATTTCTTAGTGGTTTACCGGTTTTAAGCATGTGTTGTATACGTTCCAAGGTTTTACGCTCTGTACAAAGTGATAGGAAAGCTTCTCTTTCCAAGTCTAATAAATACTGTTCGCTGACCAAAGAAGGTTCGGATAAATCTCCACCGGCCATCACATAGGCTAGCTTGTTGGCGATTTTTTTGTCATGTTCGCTTATGTAATGACTAGCTTCCATAGAATCCGTACCAACCAGGAACATGCCTAAGGCTTGTTTTCCGAGTACTTTTACATCATTTCTTTTTGGTGGTTTAGTATAGCCAGCTTCTGCCATTAATTGAGCATGGGCTTTTGCCGTTGCAATTTGACGGTCTTTGTTAACTACAACAATATCCTTTCCTTTTTGCAGTATGCCCAAGTCATAGGCTTCATAAGCCGACGTAGAAACTTTGGCCATACCAATAGTTAGGAAATATTCTTGCAGAATATTCAATTCTACATCTCCTTTTCTAAACGAATCGGAAGCTCGTAATGCAAACTCTTTGGAACCGCCCCCGCCAGGGATAACACCAACTCCAAATTCTACGAGCCCTATGTAGGTCTCTGCTGCTGCAACCACTTTATCGGCGTGTAGTGATAATTCACAACCGCCGCCCAATGTCATGCCATGTGGTGCGGACACTGTTGGTATAGAGGAGTAACGCATACGCATCATGGTATCCTGGAACATTTTTATGGCCATATTCAATTCATCATACTCCTGTTCAACGGCCATCATAAATATCATTCCTATATTGGCACCCACCGAGAAGTTAGCCGCTTGGTTACCAACTACCAATCCTTGGAAATCTTTTTCTGCTAAATCCACAGCCTTATTCAATCCGGCTAATACATCGCCTCCAATCGTGTTCATTTTAGATTGGAATTCAACATTTAATATGCCATCTCCCAAATCTTCTATAACGACTCCACTGTTTTTGAAGACTTCTTTGGATTTTCTGATATTGTCTAAAATAATAAAGGCATCCTGTCCAGGAATCTTCACCATTTCCTTTTTAGGGATGTCGTAGAAATAGGTTGCACCGTCTTTTACACTGTAAAAAGATGTAATTCCAGCTTCTTTCATCTCTGAAACCCAAGATGCCGCCTCTTGATTTTCAGCAGCAATGAATTCCAATCCCTTATCTAATCCTACGGCATCCCAAATTTGGTAGGGACCATGTTCCCAGCCAAACCCAGCTTTCATGGCATCATCAATTTTATATAACTCATCGGTAATCTCTGGAATACGATGCGATACATAAGCAAACAATTCCCCAAAACTCTTACGGTAGAATTCACCAGCTTTATCTTTACCACCTGTTAAAACAGAAAATCTATCTACCACCTTATCAATGGTTTTAGTTAATTCCAAGGTGGCGAATTTTGCACTTTTTTTGGATCGGTACTCCATAGTATCCAAGTCCAAAGTCAAAATTTCGCTTTTTCCTTTATCGTCCTTCACTTTTTTATAGAAACCTTGACCAGATTTACTTCCCAACCATTTGTTTTCCATCATTGTATCAATGAAATCTGGAAGTTTAAACAGTTCAAGACGTTCATCATCCTTACAGTTCTCATGAATACCATTGGCAACATGAACCAAAGTGTCTAAACCAACAACATCTACTGTTCTAAAGGTTGCGGATTTTGGCCTTCCTATCACCGGACCGGTTAGTTTATCTACTTCCTCAACCGTCATCCCTAAGTCTTTCACCGCATGAAATAAACTTTGAATACTAAAAATTCCTATTCGATTTCCAATAAATGCAGGTGTATCCTTGGCAACTACAGAAGTTTTACCTAGAAATTTTTCTCCGTAACCATTTAAAAAGTCCAGTACCGCTGGATCTGTTTTTGGTCCAGGAATAATCTCAAATAATTTTAAGTATCTGGCCGGGTTAAAGAAGTGTGTTCCGCAGAAGTGCTTTTGAAAATCATCACTTCTACCTTCACTCATGAATTTTATTGGAATACCGGAGGTATTGGATGTAATCAAAGTTCCGGGTGTCCTATGTTTTTCGATATTTTCAAATACGATTTTTTTGATATCAAGACGTTCAACCACAACTTCTATAATCCAATCTACTTTGGCTATTTTAGAAATATCATCTTCAAGGTTGCCGGTAGTAATTCTATTGGCAAATTTTTGATGATAAATAGGTGATGGCTTCGATTTTAAAGCTGTTGCCAAGGAGTCGTTTACCAATCTATTTCGTACAACTTGATCCTCTAAGGTTAGCCCTTTGGCCTTTTCTTTTTCATTGAGTTCCCTTGGTACAATATCCAACAAGAGAACTTCAACGCCAATGTTGGCAAAATGACAAGCGATACCGCTTCCCATAATTCCAGATCCAATTACCGCTACTTTGTTAATGTGCTTGTTCATGAAATATTAGCTGAATTAATGATTCGATACATTTTTTGTATATATTTTTTTGTCTGATATTAATTTATTGATCGTTTCTGCAACCTCAAAAAAAGCGTTTAACTTTTCATCCGTAACATGTTGCTTTACTACTTCATTGAAACGGAGAACTACATTTTTGGAATCCGCCCTTTTTTCCAATCCAAAATCCGTTAGATGAATTAATACTCCTCTACCATCTGCCGGATTGGGTTTTCTAATTATCAGACCTTTTTCCTCCATACTTTTCAGGATTCTAGATAGGCTAGTTGCTTCCATACCCATTTTAGGGCCCAATGCGGTAGAAGGAGTACCCGTTTTTGGGTCGATACTTAATAAGGTAAATCCAACGGCCATTGTTGTACTAAAATGCTTGGCCTCTTCGTTATACATTCTTGCAACTGCCTGCCATGTCGCACGAAGAGCGTAATCAATGGTAATATCCTTCATATATTAATTAGTTGGTCTTCAAATATATGAAAATTTATTATGCATGCATAATAAATTATTTTAATTTTTTGTTTTTAAGAAACAGTGAAGAAGTGCTATTTATCTAATTCCTATTTTTTATTTCCTTTTCCAGTTTTGAACTATATATGATTAAAACTAATAATGGTTTTACAGATATGTATGAACTATTAATATTGTTGGGAGATTTTTAAAATGCACGTTTAAGATTATTTATATTAATGTTCATAAATATCATTATAAAGGCCGATATACTTTTCTTTTATAATTTTCCTTCGCAGCTTCATGG
>CBFIGW010000142.1:0-7992 GCA_965662155.1 Maribacter sp.
ATTAAAATTGATATACAGGAGATAAACTATATACAATCGGACGCAGATTACACTGAAATCCACACTACTAAGACCAAACACTTGACCCAAGAACCACTACGCTATTGGGAAAAGCTTTTTCAGCAAAAAAAATTTATACGTATCCACAAATCCTATATCATTAATTATTCTAAAATTTTAAAAATAGTTGGTAATCGTGTTTATCTAAAAGATGAAATTAATTTACCAATAGGAAGGGTTTACAAGGAAAAATTCATTCAAAAACTAAAACGATAAACTATTATGAAAAAAGTTATACTACTTATATTATTGGTATTTAGCACAAAGGTATTGGCACAAAGGGATTTCAGCAGCGTTAAAATTACTTCCGAAAAACTAACAGAAAATGTTTACACCTTATTTGGTGCTGGAGGTAATATAGGGTTGGCCATTGGTGAAGATGCCGCTTACTTAATAGATGACCAATTTGGACCATTGACCCAAAAAATAGTGGCCCATGTAAAAACCATAACGGACAAGCCTATAAAATTTGTATTGAATACGCATATGCATGGTGACCATACAGGTGGCAACGAAAACTTGGCAAACGCTGGTGCCCTTGTTATCGCGCATGACAATGTACGTAAGCGAATGGTTGAGGCAGAAGTACCGCAAGCAAAAGAAGCTTGGCCGGTGGTCACCTTCAATGATAAAATGACATTGCATCTCAAGAATGAAAGTAGTATACATGCAATGCATGTAAATCCTGCACATACCGATGGTGATACCTATTATTATTTTCCAGAGGACAACGTAATTCACATGGGCGATAACTTTTTTAGTGGTCGTTACCCTTATATAGACCTTGGTTCTGGAGGTGATATTGATGGTCTTATTTCCAATGTTTCGATGGCTCTGGAACTTATAGATGATACCACCAAAATTATTCCCGGTCACGGTGCAATTTCCTCAAAAAAAGATTTAAAGGAATACAAGGATATTTTAGTTATCTTAAGGGACCGTGTTAAAAACGCTAGGGATTCTGGGAAATCTCTCGTAGAAACGCAAAAAATGGGTTTATCCAAAGAGTGGGACAATAGCCACGGTCAAGGCTTTATTAACGCAGGAAGAATAATAGAATTCATTTATAAATCGGCAGACTAAAATTTGAACATTATGAAAAAGCTACAAAAAGAAGACATTAAGCAAGAAGTATTTGATTTATACGATGATTACGCCCATAACAGGGTAAATAGAAGATTGTTTTTAGACAAGTTATCTACCTACGCAGTAGGCGGAATTACGGTTGGCTCTTTGCTTAGTTTTATCTCTCCGGATTATGTAAAAAAAATTCAAATTAGTCAAGACGACCCCAATTTAAAATCAGAATATATTCACTATGACTCACCACAAGGTGGCGGCAAAATTAAAGCGTTACTATCTAGACCTAAAGATGCCAAAGGCCAACTTCCCGGTATTGTGGTTGTGCATGAAAATAGAGGCCTAAACCCACATATTGCCGATGTTGGTAGACGAGCCGGACTAGCCGGTTTTATTTCCATAGCACCAGATGCCCTTACTCCTCTTGGTGGTTATCCCGGAAATGATGATGATGGAAGGGAGCTACAACGAAAAAGGGACCGTAATAAAATGTTGCAAGATTTTATAGCTGCATTTAACTATTTAAAAAATCATCCGGAATGTAATGGTAAAGTTGGCGTTGTTGGTTTTTGTTTTGGTGGATGGATTTCTAACATGATGGCCGTGGAAGTACCCGACCTTAGTGCTGCTGTACCTTTTTATGGTGGACAACCAACAGAGGATATTGATAACATAAATGCACCATTGTTACTTCATTTTGGTGAACTGGACAAACGTGTTAATGCAGGTTGGCCAGCCTATGAAGAAGCCTTAAAAAAATACGGTAAGGAGTACAAGGCATACATCTATGAGAACGCAAATCACGGTTTTCATAATGATACTACACCAAGATACGACCGTGAAGCAGCAGAATTGGCATGGAAGAGAACGATTGATTTTTTTAAGGAAAAATTAGTGTGAAAAAACCGAGCATTGCTTCCTTAAAGCTTTACTAATAAATATACTTGCTTTGCCAACTTATCAATGACTTTTATCATTTTTAAAGGTAAAACATCTTTTTAGTTTTGTAACTTTTGTTACCGACTGCCGTGGATTCATTAAATATTTTTGACGTCAAATTTGGTTTTATGTTCAGTAAAGGTTCAAAATTGTACAGTATCTTATTTTTAAAATGCCCTAGATGCCAGGAAGGTGCTTTTCTTGAAGCAAACCCATATAAATTAAGCAACTTTAACAAGGTAAAGGAACGTTGCCCAAAATGTGAACTTAAATATAGTTTGGAGCCAAGTTTTTACTATGGTAGCATGTATGTCTCCTATGCTGTTGGCATTGCAGTGGCAGTAGCGGTTTATGTACTTAGTTTAATTTTAGGTCTAGAATTAAGTTTGGCACAGGTTTTTGGGCTTATAGTAACTACTTTAGTATTGGCCATGCCATGGATAGCGGCGGTATCCAAATCAATTTGGGCGAACATTTTTTTTAAATTTGATAAAAAAATTGCGGAACAGGTCAAATAAAAAATATAAATGATACAGGAACTTACAGATAGTTATGGTGATATCTTTGAAAAGGAATTACTTAATGAAATATTACAAGTTGGCACTTTTAAAGAAGTTCCTGAAGGATTTAAATTGATAGAAATTGGCGAGTATATAAAAGGCATGCCATTATTAATATCAGGAGCCATTAAAATTCTAAGGGAAGACAATGATGGTGATGAATTACTACTCTATTATCTAGAAAAAGGTGAAACCTGCTCTATGACACTTGCATGCTGTATTGGGGATACCAAGAGCGAAATAAGGGCCATAACGGAGACCGATACCAAATTAATTATGGTACCTATCAAAAAGATGGAAGAGTGGACTGCGAAATACAAATCTTGGCGAAATTTTGTTTTTAATAGCTATCATGAAAGACTCAATGAGTTACTGCATACTTTGGACAGTATTGCTTTTGACAAAATGGATGCAAGACTCGTTGGTTATTTAAAAGAAAAGGCAAGGATAAATAAGGAAAATATTATACATAACACGCATCAGGAAATTGCCTACGAACTACACAGTTCTCGTGTTGTAATCTCTAGGCTGCTCAAAAAGCTGGAGCAATTGGGGAAAATTGAACTTCACCGTAATTATATAAAAATATTTGACCTTTAAGCTCTGTAACCAAAGTTACTGTATACCATTCCCTAAGGTTATAATTTTGCATAAAATTTTTAAATATGCTAAAGAGGCATTTACCTTTTCTAGAATGGCTTCCAAGCTATAAAAAATCATACTTAAGCGGAGATATTAGTGCTGGCATTACCGTGGGGATTATGTTAATACCACAAGGTATGGCCTATGCCATGATAGCAGGTTTACCTCCTGTTTTTGGGCTCTATGCATCCTTGATTCCCCAAATTATATACGCAATACTGGGGACATCTCGCCAATTGGCAGTAGGTCCTGTGGCCATGGACTCCCTATTAGTTGCCTCCGGACTAGGTGCATTGGCCATTTCCGGAATAGATGAATATATTTCCATGGCCATTTTCTTGGCCTTGTTTATGGGAGCTATACAATTAGGTCTTGGTTTATTGCGAATGGGATTTTTGGTGAATTTTCTCTCAAAGCCAGTAATTAGTGGTTTTACTTCCGCAGCAGCCATAATAATCGGTCTAAGTCAACTAAAACACCTTCTTGGCACCACCATAGCTCGCAGTAATCAAGTGCATATACTTTTAAGTAACGCATTCAAAACAATTGGAGATACGCATTTAATTACACTTGGCATCGGTGTTTTGGCCATAGTAATTATCAAATTCATCAAAAAAATACATAAAAGCATTCCAGCAGCTTTGGTAGTTGTAATTTTAGGTGTTTTAGTTATTTATCTTTTTGGGCTCCACGAACAAGGTGTAAAAATTGTTGGGGAAGTACCAAGTGGCCTCCCATCTTTTAAAGTGCCTACTATAGATTTCTCAAGAATAACGGAATTACTCCCTATAGCTCTTACGTTGGCGCTCATTGCTTTTATGGAAGCTATATCCGTTTCCAAGGCTGTTGAAGAAAAACATGATGATTATGAGGTAGACTCTAATCAAGAACTCATTGCATTGGGTTCTGCCAATATTATAGGATCCTTATTCCAGTCCTATCCAACTACCGGTGGTTTTTCCAGAACAGCGGTGAACGACCAGGCCGGGGCCAAAACGGGTGTGGCACCAATTATTAGTGCATTGGTAGTTGGACTGACTCTGTTATATCTAACACCTCTATTTTATTATTTACCAAATGCTGTATTGGCTGCTATTATCATGGTCGCAGTCTTTGGTTTAATAGATGTGAAATATCCCATTGAATTATTTAAAAAAAGAAGGGATGAGTTCTTCCTACTATTGGCTACCTTTTTAATCACACTTACAATAGGTATAAAAGAGGGTATTCTTTTAGGTGTTTTGGTATCTTTATTATTGTTGGTTTATCGCACCTCACGACCACATATCGCAGTTTTAGGCAGGATTAAAAATACCGACTATTTTAGAAACATAAACAGGTTTCCAGAGGATACGGAACAATTTGATGACTTTTTAATAGTTCGTTTTGATGCTCAACTTTATTTTGGAAACAAAGAATTTTTCAAAAAGGAACTTCAAAAAAACCTATCCACAAAAAATGGTAAGGTTAAGTATGTGATACTAAATGCGGAAGCCATTAATTATATAGATAGTAGTGCGGTACATATGTTAAGAAAATTAATTTCTGACCTAAAATCAGAAGGTGTCAAATTAGTGGTGGCCGGAGCTATTGGCCCTACTAGGGACATTCTTTATAGCAGTGGCCTAATAAATGACATTGGAAGGGAAAATTTATTCGTAAAAACCAATGAGGCATTAGAACATTGTAAACTACTGAATAAAAAGACTGATTTACAGGAAAAAATATCGCTTCAATCCAAAAATAAGGTTATGTAACAAAAGTAACTGTAAACTATAATTTTCATAAGTACTTTTAAACAATTAACCTTTAAAATTAATATCATGAAAGTAGAACAAATTTATACCGGATGTTTAGCACACGCCGCTTATTATATAGAGAGTAATGGTGTTGCAGCAGTCTTTGATCCCCTAAGAGAAGTACAACCATATATAGATCGAGCGAATAAAGATAACGCCAAGATCAAGTATGTGTTTGAGACCCATTTTCATGCAGATTTTGTGAGCGGCCATCTAGACTTAAAGAAAAAAGCCGGTTCGGAAATTGTTTTTGGCCCAGGTGCAAAACCTGCCTATGAAGCTACCACAGCAGAAGATGAACAAATTTTTGAAGTGGGCGATTATAAGGTAAAAGTTATTCATACCCCAGGCCATACCATGGAAAGTACCACTTATCTTTTAATAGATGAAAATGGAAAGGAACATGGTATCATAACAGGAGACACATTGTTTATTGGTGATGTTGGCCGTCCTGATTTAGCTCAACATGTAGTTTCCGAGCTTACGGAAGAAAAATTGGCCGGCCACCTATATGATTCCTTGAGAAATAAAATAATGCCACTAAGCGATGATTTGATTGTTTATCCCAATCATGGAGCGGGTTCTGCCTGTGGTAAGATGATGAGTAAGGAAACCACCGATACGCTCGGGCACCAAAAAGAAGTAAATTATGCCTTAAGAGCGGATATGACCAAAGAGGAATTTATTAAAGAACTGTTGACAGGGCTTACTACACCTCCAGGTTACTTCCCCAAGAATGTGCTTATGAACATCAAAGGTTACGAAAGTCTGGATAAGATTATGGATAGAGGCACTACTCCTTATTCACCAGAGGCTTTTGAAGCTATAGCAAATGAAACCGGTGCACTTGTATTGGATACAAGGGACGCATCAGATTTTGCAAAAGGATTCATTCCTAATAGCATAAATATTGGTTTGGAAGGCAGTTTTGCACAATGGGTAGGTGAAATGATACCAGACATTCAACAAGAAATACTGCTCGTTACTTATAAGGATAAAGAGGAAGAGGCTATTACCAGATTGTCCAGGGTTGGTTATGACAACACTGTTGGCTTTCTAAAAGGAGGTTTTGATTCTTGGAAAGATGGCGGTAAGGAATATGAAACTACCAAGCGAATTACGGCAATTGAGCTAGAGAGATCAATTAAAGATGAAAAACCGATGATTATCGATGTACGTAAAAAGAGTGAATTTGATTCTGAACATATCATCGGAGCCATTAATGTTCCATTGAATGAAATCAATCAACATTTAGCTCAATTTCCAAAAGACAGTCCATTTGTGTTACACTGTGCCGGAGGTTATAGAAGTATGATTGCAGCATCCATCTTAAAACAAAGAGGCTGGGAAGATTTTACCGATGTTACCGGAGGTTTTGAGGCCATTTCCGAGACAAGTATTCCTAAATCGGAATACGTATGCCCATCCACATTATTATAAAAGATGACCATTAAATGCCTTACTATTTAGTAGGGCATTTCTATTTTACGGGCAATGTAACCTATGTTACCGTAATTATTGATGCCAATTCGTAATTTTGCATTTAAATATAAAATTTCTCACAATGAAAGTTGAACAAATTTATACTGGCTGTCTTGCACAGGGAGCCTATTATATAGAAAGTAATGGTGAAGTTGCCATTATTGATCCGTTAAGAGAGGTTAAACCTTATATTAACAGAGCCAAATTAGACGATGCCAAAATCAAGTATATCTTTGAGACTCACTTTCATGCAGATTTTGTTAGTGGGCATGTTACCCTTGCAAAAGAGACTGGCGCACCAATTGTTTACGGTCCTAAGGCCAATCCAAATTTCGATGCTATAATTGCCGAGGATAACCAAGAGTTTAAATTAGGTGATGTTACCATCAAAGTATTGCACACCCCCGGGCATACTATGGAGAGTACCACATTTCTGCTAAAAGATGAAAATGGAAAAGACCATGCCATATTTAGTGGAGACACTTTATTTTTAGGAGATGTTGGGAGACCTGACCTAGCACAAAAAATGGGTGTACTTACCGAAAGAGATCTAGCTGGTTTTTTATTTGATAGCCTACGGGAAAAAATAATGCCACTTGCCGATGATGTTATCGTATATCCGGCTCATGGAGCAGGTTCTGCCTGTGGAAAGAATATGATGAAAGAAACTGTGGATACTTTAGGCAACCAGAAAAAAATGAATTATGCCTTGCGTGCGGATATGACCAAGGAAGAATTTATAGATGAAGTAACTGAAGGGCTTTTACCACCACCCCAATATTTTCCATTAAACGTAAAATTGAACAAGGAAGGTTACGAGGATATAGAACAAGTATTGGAGCGTGGTACAACAGCATTATCGCCACAAGCGTTTGAAGCTGCAGCCAATGAAACAGGAGCCATTGTCTTGGATGTTCGCCATCAAGATGATTATGCCAAAGGACATATTCCCCGTTCAATATTTATTGGATTGGATGGTAGTTTTGCCCCTTGGGTAGGTGCTTTAATAGCAGATGTAAAACAACCAATTTTGTTGGTTGCCCCAAAAGGACTTGAAGAAGAAGCTATTACTAGACTATCCAGAGTTGGGTTTGATAATACCATGGGATATTTGGAAGGTAGTTTCGAAGCTTGGAAGAAAGCAGCAATGGAGTATGATACTGTGAGTCAAGTTGATGCCAAAGGTTTAAAGGAAACTCTAGAATCAGAAAAAGCGCCTGTTTTTGATGTTCGAAAAGAAAGTGAATTTTTGTCCGAACATGTTTTAGAAGCAAACAACACCCCTTTAGATTATTTAAACGACCATTTGGCCGAATTTCCGGACAATAGACCCTTTTATGTTCATTGTGCCGGTGGCTACAGAAGCATGATCGCTGCATCTATTTTAAAAAGTAGGGGCATCCATAATTTGATTGACGTAATAGGTGGTT
>CBFIGW010000143.1:0-5256 GCA_965662155.1 Maribacter sp.
TGTTTATGTGGTAAATTATAATGATAAACGATCTAAAGATTTTTTAATTAACCTTGATAGACTTAAGGATAGAAAGGTTTGGCCCATATTTTTAGAGTCCGCAAATGAATTACCTGCAATTGCAAAAGAAGATATCATTGTTGATGCCATTTTTGGTATTGGATTAAATAGGACACCGGCAGACTGGGTTGTTAGACTTATCAAACATTTAAATGCTACAGAGGCCTTTATTCTTTCTGTTGATATACCATCTGGGTTATTTCCCAATCAGGTGCCAGAAAATCATGACGCTGTTATAACATCTAATTATGTATTAAGTTTTCAAACTCCAAAATTGGTTTTTTTTCTTCCTGAGACTGGCATCTTTGTTGAGCACTGGGAGGTACTTGATATAGGACTTGACAAACAGTTTCTAAAGGAATCTACAACGGATTACGAGTTGATAGGGAAAAATGAAGTTTTGTCCATGTATTTGCCAAGAGAGAAATACGCGCACAAAGGAAGTTTTGGTCACGCGTTAATAATCGGAGGTAGTTATGGCAAGATTGGAGCGGTAAATTTATCTAGTAAAGCAGCTTTGAAATCAGGTGCTGGATTGGTTACGGCCTATATACCAAAATGTGGGTATGATAGTATGCAATCCTCATTGCCAGAAGTTATGGTTTTAACTAGTGATGATAATCATATAAGCCAAATAGAATACGATATAGAACCGAATGTCATAGGTTTGGGTATGGGCATGGGTACGGCACTTAAATCCTTGGATGCATTTAAAAAATTATTGACTGACAATACGTTACCGTTAGTTGTTGATGCGGATGGGTTAAATATGTTATCCAATAATAAAGATCTTTTAGATAAGTTGCCAAAAGAATGTGTGCTCACTCCACATCCAAAGGAATTGGAAAGGTTGATAGGTGCATGGAATAATGACTTTGATAAGTTAAAAAAGGTAAAACAATTTTCTATAAAATATAATTGTGTCGTTGTTATAAAAGGCGCTCATACTATTACGGTATTTAAAGATAAAGGATACGTGAATACAACAGGCAATCCAGGAATGGCTACTGCGGGTAGCGGAGATGTTTTGGCCGGTATTATAACAGGACTCATGGCCCAAGGTTATACTGCGTTAAACGCTTCCATATTTGGAGTGTATCTACATGGTAAATCCGGTGATTTAGAAATAGAAAAACAGGGATTTCAAGCCTTGATAGCTTCTAATATTATTAATGGAATTGGCGCAGCTTTCTTGGATTTGTTTAAGGTGCCAGAACAACAGCGGGCCGAAGCTAAAGAGGAAGAATCTTAACCTCTTTTGTTATCCTAAAATGTAATAGATTTTATTTTGATTTTATTCTGCGTCTCACCCATTTTAGGGCATTGTCATACTGAATAAAAAACTTCATAGGCTTCTTGTAGAATAGTTTCTCTATTTTGAAATTATGCATGTCAATTTCCTTGACAGAAACTATAGCAAATGCCTTAAGATTTTCCAGTTCCTTTAAATAATTATAAATGGTAGGGTCAATTGCATATGAGTTTTTACGCAAACTTATAAAACCAAAGTTTTTATTTCTAAAATGTATTTCTGAAATACCTATTATTTGGTATGCACGTTCAAGAGTTAAGGTTGCACCTTCATCAAAGATGGATACCATGTAGTTATCATAAACTTGAATTTTACCAACTTCTAATTCGTACTCCCTTACGATTATTTTGTTCTTCGCCGATCCAACGCTCATTTTCTGTAATTTATATAGTGTGTCTGGAACGAAAGTAAATTTATACTAGAGTTTAGTGTAAAATTTTAGATAAAAAGCGCAAATATCGTTCATACTGCGAAACGGTAAATAGCCATGTGATGGGATTCCTACGTTGTTAAATGTATAATACTAAAAAAGGAGTCCGTAACGGGACTCCTTTTTTACATTATTGTTGAACTATTTTTATTCAGTTTTGGATGATTCTTCTGCTTTTTTAATTTTTATGGTCAATTCATCCTTCTTTTTATTAAGGTCCATAAATATTCTATCTCCTTCATTTAGCTTGCTGTTTACAATTTCTTCTGCAAGTGCATCTTCAATATATTTCTGAATGGCTCTTTTTAAAGGTCTTGCACCATATTGCTTGTCAAACCCTTTCTCTGCAATATAGTCCTTGGCTGCTTCTGTTAGTTTTAACTCATAGCCAATACCTTTAATTCTGCTATATAACTTCGCAAGTTCAATATCTATGATTTGATGAATGTGTTCTCGTTCAAGGGCATTGAATACGATAACATCATCAATCCTATTTAAAAATTCAGGCGCAAAAGCTTTTTTTAATGCGTTTTCAATAACTCCTTTTTGATACGAACTTTCTTGCTCTTTTTTTGCACTAGTGCCAAAACCTACACCTTGTCCAAAATCCTTTAATTGCCGTGCACCAATATTGGAAGTCATGATTATAATAGTATTCCTAAAATCAATCTTTCTACCAAGACTATCAGTAAGGTAACCATCATCCAATACTTGTAATAACATATTAAATACGTCTGGATGCGCTTTTTCAACTTCGTCTAAAAGTATAACGGAATATGGCTTTCTTCTAACTTTTTCAGTTAATTGGCCACCTTCTTCGTATCCAACATAGCCTGGAGGTGCTCCTACAAGTCTTGAAATAGCGAATTTTTCCATATACTCACTCATATCAATACGAATAAGTGCATCTTCAGAATCAAAAAGCTCTTTGGCCATTACTTTTGCCAACTGTGTTTTTCCAACACCGGTTTGTCCCAAGAAAATAAATGAACCAATTGGCTTGTTGGGATCTTTAAGACCAGCTCTATTTCTTTGTATGGCTTTAGAAACTTTGGCTACCGCTTCATCTTGTCCAATTACATTGGCTTTAATAAGTTCTGGAAGTTCTGCCAATTTATTACTTTCTGTCTGGGCAATTCTATTCACAGGAATTCCACTCATCATAGAAACTACATCGGCAACATTATCTTCTGTAACCGTTTCCTTATGTAATTTACTTTCATCCTCCCAACGTTCTTGTGCAATAGAAAGTTCTTTTTCTAGACTTTTCTCGTCATCTCTTAACTTTGCTGCCTCCTCATACTTTTGTTTTTTGACAACACTGTTTTTAAGTTCCCTAACATCTTCCAGCTTTTTCTCCAATTCTAAAATTTGCTTTGGGACATCCATATTTACAATATGAACCCTAGAACCAGCTTCATCCAAGGCGTCTATGGCCTTGTCCGGTAGAAAACGGTCTGTCATATACCTATTGGTGAGTTTTACACAAGCTTCGATTGCGGCATCTGTATAATTTACATTATGATGGTCCTCGTACTTACCTTTTATATTGTGTAAAATCTCAACAGTTTCATCTACAGTAGTCGGCTCTACGATAACTTTTTGAAATCGTCTTTCCAACGCACCATCTTTCTCTATATACTGTCTGTATTCATCTAAGGTTGTGGCACCAATACATTGAATTTCACCACGTGCCAGAGCCGGTTTAAACATGTTGGAAGCATCTAAACTACCAGTGGCACCGCCAGCACCAACAATAGTGTGAATTTCATCAATAAAAAGAATGACATCATCGTTCTTTTCCAACTCGTTCATTACCGCTTTCATTCTTTCTTCGAACTGGCCACGGTATTTAGTACCTGCCACTAACGAAGCTAAATCCAAAGTAACTACTCTTTTATTATAAAGAATACGGGATACCTTCTTATCTACAATTCTTAAGGCCAGACCTTCTGCAATAGCACTTTTACCCACACCAGGTTCACCTATTAATAATGGGTTGTTCTTTTTACGGCGACTAAGTATTTGAGAAACACGTTCTATTTCTTTTTCCCTTCCAACAACAGGATCTAGTTTGTTTTCTTCTGCCATTTGGGTAAGGTCCCTACCAAAATTATCCAAAACAGGTGTCTTGGATTTTTTAGTCCCTTTTTGGCCAGATGTATTGCCGAAGGTACTCTCTTTACTTTCTCCCGTTTCATCAGAATCGCTAGAAAACGACTCAGAAGTTGGTGAGTCTACTATATCGTCATCACTTGTAATCATAAATTTGAATTGCTCCTTAACACCATCGTAATCTACTTTAAGCTTGTGTAATAATTTTGTGGTAGGATCATTTTCATTTCTTAAAATACACAGTAATAAATGAGCGGTATTAATAGAAGAGCTTTGAAAAAGCTTTGCCTCCAAAAAAGTAGTCTTTAAGGCCCTTTCTGCTTGTCTTGTTAAATGAAGGTTCTTTTTGTCTTTCTGTACACCACTGGCATTAGGGTTGGATGGACTTAAGATTTCAACCTTTCTTCTTAAATGGTCCAAATCCACATCCAGTGCATCTAAAATACTAATAGCTTTCCCACTTCCATCTCTCAAAAGCCCCAACATTAAATGTTCTGTTCCTATAAAATCATGGCCAAGACGCAATGCTTCTTCTTTGCTATAAGCAATTACATCTTTGACTCTAGGTGAAAAATTATCATCCATAAATTAAAATATCAACTATAAAATTACTAAATCTCGTTCAATCAAGAGCAAATACTATACCCATATTCGTTAAAGTTATTGTAATTGACGAAAAAAGTAAAGACAAACAAAGTTATATGGTGTTTAATTGTTAACCAATTACTTATACAAAAGTGTTAATAAATTATTGAATAAATATAATTGTAGATTCTATAAAGGCTCTGAATTTGCGTATATTGGCATGCTTTTTTACTAATAAAAAACAATCAAAGATTTTACAATGGCGGAAGGTGAAAAATTGATTCCTATTAACATAGAAGAGGAAATGAAATCTGCCTACATTGATTATTCGATGTCGGTCATAGTGTCACGAGCCCTGCCAGATGTGCGGGATGGATTAAAACCGGTACATAGGCGCGTACTTTTTGGAATGCATGAACTTGGGGTTCGGAGTAGCAGTTCACACAAAAAATCTGCCCGTATTGTGGGTGAGGTTTTAGGTAAATATCACCCTCACGGTGATACATCTGTTTACGACACTATGGTTAGAATGGCTCAAGAATGGAGTCTAAGGTATATGTTGATAGACGGGCAAGGTAACTTTGGATCTATTGATGGTGATAGTCCTGCTGCAATGCGTTATACGGAAGCACGTATGCGTAAGATTGCGGATGATATGTTGGCGGATATAGATAAGGATACCGTGGACCATCAATTGAATTTTGATGATTCTCTTAAAGAACCAACGGTATTGCCTACAAGAGTGCCAAATCTC
>CBFIGW010000143.1:5266-7949 GCA_965662155.1 Maribacter sp.
AATGGAGCTTCTGGTATTGCGGTGGGTATGGCAACGAATATGCCGCCCCATAATTTATCTGAAGTTGTGGATGGTACCATTGCTTATATCGATAATAATGATATAGAGATAGATGAGCTTATTACACATATTAAAGCTCCTGATTTTCCTACTGGCGGGATTATTTATGGGTACGATGGTGTAAAAGAGGCTTTTCATACTGGTAGAGGTAGGGTGATGATGCGTGCCAAAGCTACTTTTGAAGAAGTACAGGGGCGTGAATGTATCATTGTAACTGAGATTCCTTATCAAGTCAATAAGGCCGATATGATCAAGAAGACGGCCGATTTGATTAATGACAAAAAAATAGAAGGTATCTCTACCATACGCGATGAATCTGACCGTAATGGTATGCGAGTGGTATACATTTTAAAGAGAGATGCGATTCCTAATATCGTTTTAAATACTTTATATAAATACACTGCGCTACAAACCTCTTTTAGCGTTAATAACATAGCCTTGGTAAACGGTAGGCCGCGTTTACTTAATGTTAAGGAAATGATTCATTATTTCGTGGAACATAGGCACGAGGTAGTGGTAAGGCGCACAAAGTTTGAGCTTAAGAAAGCAGAAGACCGTGCCCACATATTGGAGGGTTTAATTATTGCATCTGATAATATAGATGAGGTTATTGCCATTATTAGGGCCTCTTCCAATGCTGATCAAGCAAGGGAGAACTTAATGGAACGTTTTAAGCTTACAGAATTACAAGCTAAGGCAATCGTAGAAATGCGATTACGCCAACTTACAGGTCTGGAGCAAGATAAATTACGATCAGAATATGATGAGATTGTAAAGACAATTGCAGATTTAAAGGATATCCTGGCTAATAAAGAGCGAAGAATGGATATCATTAAAGAAGAGCTGCTTGAGGTTAAAGACAAGTATGGTGATGAAAGACGTTCAGAAATAAATTTTGCTGGTGGTGATTTAAGTATGGAGGATATGATTCCTAATGAACAGGTAGTCATTACCATATCACGTGCAGGATATATCAAAAGGACACCATTAACCGAATATAAGACCCAAAACAGGGGCGGTGTGGGTCAAAAGGCATCTTCTACTCGTAACGAGGACTTTTTGGAACATTTGTTCGTTGGTACAAACCACCAATATATGTTGTTCTTTACACAAAAGGGAAAATGTTTTTGGATGCGTGTATTTGAAATTCCTGAAGGAAGTAGAACTTCTAAGGGAAGGGCAATTCAGAACCTGATAAATATAGAGCAGGATGATATGGTTAAAGCATTTATTTGTACCCAAGATTTAAAAGACGAGGAGTACGTTAATAGTCATTTTGTAATTATGGCTACTAAAAAAGGTGTCGTTAAAAAGACTTCTTTAGAACAATACTCAAGACCAAGGCAAAACGGTATCAATGCTATAACCATCCGCGAAGGAGATGAGCTTCTTGAAGCGAAACTAACAACAGGTACTAGCCAAATTTTCCTAGGACTAAAATCCGGTAAGGCCATTAGGTTTGAGGAAAGCAAAACGAGACCAATGGGTAGAAATGCTTCAGGGGTTAGAGGTATTACTTTGGCCAGTGACGATGATGAGGTAGTAGGAATGGTATCTGTACATAATTTTGAGGATGAACTGTTAGTTGTTTCGGAAAATGGATATGGAAAGCGTTCCAGTATCGATGATTATAGGATTACCAATAGAGGTGGTAAAGGTGTAAAAACAATTAGTATCACTGATAAAACAGGAAATCTTGTCGCCATTAAAAATGTTACCGACTCTGATGATTTAATGATAATCAATAAGTCCGGTATTGCCATTAGGATGAGTGTAGAAGATCTTAGAGTTATGGGAAGAGCTACGCAAGGGGTTAAGCTAATTAACATAAAAGGAGATGATTCTATTGCCGCCGTTGCAAAAGTAATGAAGGATGAGGATGACCTTGATGAGGCAGATATCAAGGATATTGATGTGATTCCAGAAGATGGCACGGGAATTGATAAAGAAGATAACGATGATGTTAAATCATAAATAATTTAAACACTAATAATTAATAAATTCAAAAATGAAAACTAGGATTATAATGCTTGTGGCACTATCATTCTCAATGATAGGTTTTGCGCAAAAGTCAGAAATAAAGACTGCAGAAAAAGCACTAAAAGATGGTGACGCTGCAGCTGCTAAAACAGCAATAGAAAGTGCTATGGGTAGTGCTGCAACGGCAGACACAAAATTACAGGCACAATATTATTTTACAAGAGGTAAGATTTATACGGATCTAGCGAAAAAAGGAGATAACTCTGCATTCGAAACTGCCGTATCATCATTTCAAAAAGTATTGGAAATTGAAGGTAGTACAGGTAAAGAAAAATATACATCCGAAACTAATCAGTTTATGGCAAGCTTAACAGCTGACTTGGTGAATTCTGCAGTAACTGATAATGGTAATAAAAAGTTTAAAGAAGCTGCCGATAAATTATACATGAGCTATAAAATAAGCCCTAAAGATACCTCATATTTGTACTATGCCGCGGGTAGTGCTGTTAATGGAGGGCATTATGAAGATGCCTTAAAGTATTACAACGAGCTACAGGAAGTTGGTTATGACGGTAGTGGTGTAGTATACAAAGCCACTAATGTGGCTACTGGTGAGGTAGAGGAAATGGATAAGATGCAAAGG
>CBFIGW010000144.1:0-7937 GCA_965662155.1 Maribacter sp.
ACTCTTGTTTCTATTGGAGTAATTATTTCTAAAATCATTTTATCGTTTAGGTTAATGAATTCTTCATTTGAGTGAACCTAAATTCTATGGTATTTCTAATTTTACCTTATAAAACACAATACCATGGCCATATTAGGGAATATCATAAAGGGAATCATAGATGCAACGGATATAGTAACCGGTGAGAGTAAACCAGTTGAAGAGCAAAAGGAGGTTTTACAAGAATTACTGGAAACTGCTAAAGACACACAATTTGGTAAGGCATATGATTTTTCTACGATTCTGAAAGCCGAAAATAGGGCAGCATCATTTGCTAAAAACGTTCCTTATTTTGATTACAACCAAATCAATGAAAAATGGTGGCATAAGCTACAAGATGGCAATAAAGATATAACGTGGCCCGGTAACCCGGATTATTTTGCTTTGAGTTCCGGCACCACTGGAAAAACCAGTAAGCGTATTCCTGTTACGGATGCCATGGTAGATGCCATTAGACGCGCAGGTATCAAACAAGTACTATCGCTCTCCAATTTCAATTTTCCATCGGATTTTTTTGAGAAAGGAATTTTGATGTTGGGCAGTTCTACGGATTTAGAGGAGAATAATGATCATTTAGAAGGAGAAATAAGTGGCATAAGTGCCAGTAACATTCCTTCTTGGTTTAGTGGGTATTATAAACCCGGAAAAGAAATTGCTAAAATTGATGACTGGGACGAGCGTGTGGCGAAAATCGTAGCTCAAGCACCTAACTGGGATATTGGAGCCCTAAGTGGTATTCCATCATGGATAGAGCTTATGTTGAAGGAAGTTATAAAAGGGCATAATCTAAAAAACATACATGATATTTGGCCTAACCTAAGTGTGTATACTTCAGGAGGTGTAGCTTTTGGTCCTTATGAAAAGAGTTTCAATGCCCTAATGGGTAAACCGGTTACCGTGATAGATACTTATTTGGCTTCTGAAGGGTTTATTGCCTTCCAGAATAGACCCGAGACAGATGCCATGAAACTGGTAACGGATAACGGTATCTATTTTGAATTTGTACCCTTTGAGCCCGATTATATTTTAGAGGATGGTGCTTTGGCGCAAGATGCACCAGCGCTTACTTTAGAGGAAGTTAAGGAAGGAAAAGACTATGTTTTAATACTTAGTACCGTAAGTGGAACTTGGCGTTATCTTATTGGCGATACCATTGAGTTTACCGATGTGGCACGTGCAGAAATTAAAATTACGGGAAGAACAAAATTCTTTTTAAACACGGTAGGTTCCCAATTATCGGTTAATAAATTGGATGATGCCTTACAGGAAGTAGAGAAAGCATTTGATATAGAGATTCCGGAATATACATTATGTGCCAAAAAATATAAAGATGGCTTTTACCATACGTGGTATTTAGGAACAACAACAGATGTAAGTGCCAAAGAAATTGCCAATACACTGGATGCGTCGTTAAAAGATGCAAATAAAAACTACCAAGTGGCTCGTTCAAAAGCCCTACAAGGTGTAAAAGTCTTTCTTGTAGACCCCGAGGTCTTTTATAATTGGAACGATAGAAACAAAAAGAAAGGTGGCCAAGTAAAAATGGAAAGGGTTATGGGTGAGGATAAATTTGCGGATTGGGAGGATTTTGTTGATAAACAAAGCTAATTTATGCTCCCGGCAGCGCATCGCGCTCTTCTACAAGTTGCATAATTTCCTCAGGGGATAAATAGAATTTTTTAATACGATTGATATATTTCTGCTGCAAGCCCGCTTTTTCTAGGATAAAGGATTTGGTGGCTAAAATATAATTTTCCATACCATGTTGTACGGCAAAGGAATCTGCACGCCGTTCAGCTTCTTTTAAATACAATTCCGATGTTAAATAACGTATGCCAAAACCAATAAGGTTTAGGGCGTTTCTATTTTGATAATCCATAATATGCCCTAATTCATGGCCCAGCCAACCAATCATTATTTTGGAGGGTATGTCTTTGGTAAAATAAGTGGTATCCGCAATTTTTATTTTTTTGCTGATCAGTATTTTATATTTTCTATTTTTCTTTTTATAAAAAAGGCTCGAGAATTTAGGCTGGGCCTGCATGGTAGACTTTTTAATATTTCGTTTAAACTTTAATTCTATGTCAACATTCTTAAGTTCTGGATAGTGTGACAAAGCCACTAAAGCTTCAGTTTTAATTTCTTTTGGTATGGTATGTTGTGCGTGTACTGTCATGAAAAAAATTACGAATAGAATATTTAAATAGTTCAATTTGATACTGTTATTTTTTATAATAATGGGCTAAAGAATTTTGACAACCCCTCCATAAATTTATCAATAATAGGCCTGTTTTTGTATGCAACGAGTTCTAACCTAATGTCCTTGTTGCAATGGCTCTTAAAAAGTTGGTTTATATCCTTTACTATGTTGGAATCATAAATGAGAATATTGGTTTCAAAATTGTGCTCAAAACTTCTATAATCAAAATTTCCTGAGCCTACGGAAGCAAAGTCCCCATCCACAATAATTACTTTGCTATGGGAGAAATCTGGTCGTAAATAAATTTTGACACCAGCTTCCAACAAAGCCTCAAAACTGGAAAACATACTATATTTTGCAATAAGAGAATCGGATTTTTTTGGTATCAGAAGATTTACCTCTACACCGCTAAGCGCTGCAATACGCAATGCCTCAAGAACTGGAGCTCCAGGAATAAAATAAGGGTTGGCGATACAGATACAATCTTTGGCCACATTGATCATAGCTAAATATTGTTGCATAATAGCCGGATATTTAGAATCTGGTCCACTGGAAATTACCTGTGCCGTACTGTTCCCATTAGCGGCTATCTTTGGAAAATATGTATCCTGTAATAACAGTTCCTTATCACTTGCAAAATGAAAATCCTTTACAAAAACCCTTTGTAAACTATTTACAATTGGGCCTTCTAGGCGTAAATGCAAATCTTGCCAAAGGCCTAGTTCCGAAACTGATTTGATGTATTTGTCCGAAACATTAAACCCCCCGGTAAAACCTATTTTACCATCTACCACCACAATTTTTCGGTGGTTTCTATAATTTAAGGTAAAAAGAAGGTTGCCAAATTTAAAGGGCATTGTAGCATAGGCTTCAACCCCAATTTCCTTGAATCTTTTTACTACTTTCCCCCTTAGCGAATTACTGCCTAGGGCATCATAAAGTAAACGGATCTCTATTCCTTCTTTTATCTTTTTGTCGAATAGCTCAAAGAAACGATCTAATAAATCACCTTCTTCCAATATGAAATATTGTAGGTGCACAAAATCTGTAGCTTTTGCTATGGCATCGAATATGGCATCAAAGGCGGTTTCACCATCGTTTAGAATGGTAATATTATTTCCCTGATACGGGGCAAAATAACTATTCTTTCGAATTAAGGAGGCGAGTTTGTTTTGGCGGTAATCGTCAAATTGCGCAACACTATCGGTACCGTCTTTTAATTCTTTATAAGTCTCGGAATATAATTTTCTTTTTTGGGTTTGGGCAAGTTTAAAAAGTTTAAACTTTCTTCGGTTTACACCAAACATATAATAGAGAATAGGTCCTGCATAGGGTATTACGATAACCGCTAAAGACCAACTGATCATTTTAGTGGCCCTAGATCCATAAAATATAATATTCACTATACTCCAGAGTGTAGTAATCAAGTAAATTATCCAAAGTACGGTGTTCATAAAATTTGTTTAAACCTAATAACAATATACCATATTTTATTCGGCTTACCCACTGCTAACAGCTATACAGGTAATGTTTAAAGGAAATGAGTTAAGTTATATTCTAACACCAAGGTAATTTAGATATATAACAAAACATTATGGGAGTATTAGCTATGGACAACAATCAACTTACATTATTTTACAGTTCCGAAAATTCAATTGGTAAACAACTTTATGCGTATATCCATGCTTCGGATAAAAAGATTTTAGGTGTAGATATTTCCAAAACTGGAGTAACTGCAACACAATGGGCCACCTTGGCAGAAGAACTTCAAATTACTATAAAGGATTTGGTTGCAACAGATCATCCAGATTTTAAAAATGAATATGGAACACAATCCATTAACTTAGAAAATGAGGATTGGTTGAAGATATTGGATAAAGAACCCCATTTGTTAAAAAATCCAATTATGGTGTTCGGTGAAAAACATATACTATTAGAAAACGCTGCTAGTTTTAAAAAATACCTGGATGGGGATAGTGCCATGTTAGATAAGCCTTATAAATAATTTTACAGTAGGCTTTATTGCTGCGGAAAGTAACAAGCTTGTCTTCTGGCAGTAATAGTTTTATCTTCATAACAATTAAAGAAATGGCCTATGAAAATAAGCAATAAATTAAAGGGGCTGTTTTTTACTTGTTTAGGAGTGTTTGCATTTTATTATGTGGCCGAGTGGCAGATGCAAAAAAAAATAGTTGATTTCCTTAATCGTAAAGTACCCGAACATATACATCTATCTTATGAAAGCCTACAAATAAATTTACTTAAAGGCAATATATCTTTTAAAGAGGTCAGTATCAATGCAGAAGGAAAGCAAACTTCATCCTGTGAAATAAATATACTTGCAAATGAGGTAGATATAGACGGCTTTAACTATTGGTCATTTTTCTTTAAGGATGCCATTGTGGTTAAGGATATCATCTTGTCCCAACCAGATTTCAACTTTAAGACATGTCCAAATGAAACTCCGGATAATACCAATATCACTAACCGTATCAATCTTTTAAAATCAATTGAAATAGACCGTCTGGAACTGAATTCGGGTAAAATTCATATTTGGGATACAGAAGCCCAACAAGAAATACTAGCTGTAGAGAAAATGCAGTTGGTATTACATGAAATAACCACAGATTCAGAGCGTATCAATACATACATTCCTTTTGAGCATGCGTATTATGACTTTGAATTTTACGATGTGTACGGTCCTTTGGGCAAGTTTGAAACGTTTAAAATGGATACCTTAAACGTAGATTCCACCTCTGTTAAAATAAAAGATTTTCAGCTTAGCACAAAATACACTAAAAAAGAATTGAGTACTAAAATAGATCGTGAACGTGATCATATGATGTTGAATATACCATCAGTTGAGGTTTTGGGCCATGCATATCAAATACAGGATGAAAAGGTTCAATTCAACTTTGGACAGATAAATATTACTAATCCAAATTTTGAAATTTATAGGGACAAAAGTATTCCTGACAACTTTGAAAGTAGGTCTTTGTACGCCAAATTATTACGTGATTTACCTACTAAGTTTACCATAGGGGAGATTGCTATAGATTCTGGAACTTTTATTTATGAGGAGAATGCACCCAACAATGTGGCGGCAGGAGAACTTACCTTTGAAAGTTTGGATGCCAGTATAAAAAATATTGGAAATTATGAGAATGAAAATGTGAGTATTGCCATACAAACCCATTTAATGGGCAGTGGCTTAATGGAAATGGATTGGCAATTTAACGTAGGGGATACTTCCGATGCGTTTATTGTAAAAGGTGAACTGTCCAGTTTTGATACCGCTACGTTAAACCGGTTTTTGGAGCCTAACCTTAGGGTGGAAACCGTTGGGCTTATTCATCAAATGTATTTTACTATTAGTGGTGATAATCACATAGCTCATGGCGATATAAAAATGAATTACGACAACTTTAGGTTTAAGGTGATGAACAAAGAAAGAAACCATACCAAGAAAATTCTTTCGTTTATTGGTAACTTATTCATTAATAATGGTTCTAAAGCCGATGCAGAAGGCTACAGGTATGGACAAATAGAGGTAGAACGTCCACGGAACAAATCATTCTTTAATTATTTGTGGGTAGGATTGGAAGACGGATTGATAGACGTGCTTACGGGAAGTGGAAAAAAAGAAGATTAAATGGCACAAAAAAAAGAGAACACATTGTGTTCTCTTTGTATAAAGGAGAAGATGCTTTTAATTACCGTCTGTAGCATCTTCAACGGCATCCTCAACTTCTTCGGCGCCTTCTTCAACACCATCTCCAACTTCTTCTATTCCATCTTCAATTTTCTCCCCAGTAGATTTTTCTTCTCTACAACTCATTGCAAATACAACTGTCATTAGTGCAAATGCAAACATATATAGTGACTTTCTCATTTTTTTAAGTTTTAAATATTATTATGTATTGATTTTAGTGTAATATGTCTTATAAGACTTTTTTGCCTCTAAGCAATGATATTATAAAGAGTACAATGAATAAGAAGAATAGAATTTTTGCAATTCCTGCTGCTCCAGCCGCTATTCCTCCAAAGCCTAAAACTCCTGCTATTAAAGCTAATACTACAAATGTGATCGTCCAACGTAACATATTATGGTTGTTTTTAAAATTAAGTTGTCTAAAAGGGCTTTCCTTTCTTCCAACACTGTAAAGATGCGGCTATTTAGCAAGGTTTCTTTGTCGTATCAAAACCATCCTTGACGCATTTGATAAATTGTAATTAATTAATAATCAAATTATTACATAATGTATTATTGGTTCTGTAAATACTCATATGGTAAGAGGAGACTATTATATGAGATGTCTTTGTTAAACAACTCTTTTGCAATTGGAGTTGCCTGAAACTGTTCTTGGCTAGGTGTTTTAAGAATTTGTTTAATTCTATTTAACGGGGTTTTTTTATGGAGCCAATCCTTTTTTTGTTCTTTAGAAATCAATATCGGCATACTATTTACGGTATTTTGATAATTACGGATAAATAGGTTAGGTTCGCCTATCAATAAAGAACAGGTAACAAAACCATCATCTAAGGTGTTATGGATGCTTGCAAGGAAAAAGGGCTCGTCGTTTTTAAGACTGATGTAATAAGGATAGCTGCATCCGTTTTTGATCAAAGAAGTAAAAAATCCTGTCACGGGAACAATGCTGCGTCTCTTTTTTAAAGAATCAACATACCATAAGTTAGAATTCATATGTGCCTCATGTAGGTTTAATGTGTTACTTATGTTTTGAAAAACGGTCCAATCTTCTTTGTATTTTTCTGGGAGCAAACCCCATATGGCAAAAGAGATTTTAGATTGCTCCTCCATTTTTAGTATGGGTACGGTAACCTCGTTTAGCCCGTTTATGATAATCTGTGGTCTATACAAATTCGGGTATTTAAAAGAAGCATTTGTGATTTTCTCTAGTTTCTCTTTAGTCGCCGTATTTGATATTTTGAAATACATCTTTCTTTTTGATTATAAGTAATTGGATATGCGTGAAAAAAATTAGTGCAAATACTAAAAATGCTAGCTCATTAGATATCGTTTTTAAAAAGAATTATAGTACATATCATTCTTCATTTGATACCACTTGTAGGGTTTTTGGAAAATCTAATGTTCTAATCGGGAATGGAATGTTAACGTTGTTCTCTGCAAAAACTTTTTTCACAGCTATCATAGCGTCTGTTTTTGCTTTTGCCACTTCCAATGCTGAGGTTGAATTTATCCAAAATCTAGTTTCAAAATTTATAGAACTATCACCAAATTCTTGATATAGAAATATAATTTCGTCTCCGTTCTCTACGGAGTCAAATGTTTCCAAAATAGTTTTGACTACCAAGTCACGAACATATTCTAGATCAGACTCATAGCCAACGCCACAATTTAGTATTACCCTGGATTGTGCCGTGGTAGAATAGTTTTTTATAGGATTTTCTACTACCAATTTATTTGGCAAGAAAACAAGGTTGTTATCCGGTTGTTTTAAAGTAACCGATCTTAGATCCAAATCTACAACCTCTCCTTCATAGCCGTTGCTTTCTATCCAATCACCAAATTTTATATGTTTAATATATGATAATACAATACCGGAATAGGTATTGGCCAATGCCCCCTGTAACGCTAAACCAACAGCTAACCCAACTACTCCTGCACCAGCTAAAATTGTATTTAATGCTTTACTTAGGTTAAGAATACCTAGTA
>CBFIGW010000145.1:0-7911 GCA_965662155.1 Maribacter sp.
CTTGTCATCATCTGTTTTTGCTTCCTCTTTTGGTGCTGCTGGAGTTGATGCCGCTGCAGGTTGATCAGCCTGTACTTGTGGCATTACTGGCATTGACGGCTGTGCCATAGGCATGGTTTGAACGTATGTAGGTTCATTACCGCTTCCCAGACTTCCCGTTCTTATGGTAATCTTTATATCATCTGTCTCCAATTTAACCTCACTTGCCCCAGATTTGGCAACAAACTTAATTAGGCTTTGAATTTCTTTAATATCCATAGTTATATAATGTTTTTGTTGGTTGTATTAATAATTATAGGCCCATTTTAAGTAAATGGAACCCCACGTAAAACCGCCACCGAAGGCAGCAAACACAAGATTATCTCCTTTTTTTAATTGTTCTTCGTAATCACTTAGTAATAATGGTAAAGTAGCCGATGTAGTATTCCCGTACCTCTGTATATTCATCAAAACCTTAGATTGGTCAATTCCCATACGATTAGAGGTAGCGTCTATAATTCTTTTGTTTGCTTGATGGGGCACCAACCAAGATACATCAGAATCTTTTAGGTTATTTCTTGTCATTATTTTCTCGGCCACATCTGCCATATTTGAAACAGCAAATTTAAAAACTGTTTTTCCTTCTTGAAAAATATAATGTTTTCTATTTTTTACCGTCTCCTCGGTTGCAGGCATAAGTGAGCCACCACCTTCCATTCCTAAAAACTCACGCCCTTTACCATCTGACCTGAGGTATTCATCTTGCAGCCCCAAACCATCTGTGTTAGGTTCAAATAAAACTGCTCCAGCACCATCACCAAAAATGATGCAAGTGGTACGATCTGTATAATCTATTATAGACGACATTTTATCAGCACCTATCAATAGTATTTTTTTATACCGTCCAGATTCAATATAACTTGCTGCCGTAGACATGCCAAAAAGAAAACTTGAACACGCTGCCAACAAATCATATGCAAATGCATTTACCGCTCCAATTTCAGAAGCAACAAAAGCAGCGGTGGAAGCAACCATACTATCCGGAGTAGCTGTTGCAACAATAACCAAATCAATTTCCGCTGGATTCAGATTTTTCTTTTCTAAAAGTTGATTAGCTGCTTTGATGGCTAAGTAAGAAGTACCCTCTCCTTCTTCCTTTTTCAAGACCCTTCTTTCTTTGATACCAGTTCTGGATGTAATCCACTCATCATTGGTATCTACCATCCCTTCCAACATTTTATTGGTGAGGACAAATTGGGGAACATAGCCTCCTACTGCGGAAATGGCTGCTGTTATTTTGGTCATATTTTAATTGCTTTCGTTTAAAAAACGTTCAAAAACACGTCAAAAGTTGTGAAAATTAGTGATTTTCATTGACTTTTTGTTGGAAAATGAACGGTTTTTAAAAATTTATGAGTTCCTATGAATTTCCTAGCTAAAATTTACTTCCTCCTTAAGAAAATGATATTCATTAGTTTATAGCTAAAAAAAACTCCCAACTTCAAATGAAGTTGGGAGTACATAATATTATGTATAGCCTATTATGCTTCTACTTCTTCTGTTTTGTCCAAAAGAATTTGTCCTCTATAGTATAATTTTCCTTCGTGCCAGTGTGCTCTGTGATACAAGTGTATTTCACCTGTGGAACTATCTGTAGCCAATGTAGGTGCCACAGCTTTATAATGTGTTCTTCTTTTGTCTCTCCTAGTTTTGGAAATTTTTCTTTTAGGATGTGCCATTTAAACCTTATTTATCCGTTAATAATTTTTTTAATTCGTCCCATCTGGGATCATTCTCTTTGTTATTCTCGTCTTTTTCTTTTGGTTGAAGCTCTTGTAATTTATCCAAAGCTTCAGATTTTAAAGTACCATCCGCAATTCCAGGGTGTACCCTTTTTTGTGGAACGGCCAATACCAACATTTCATAAACATATTGCGCTATGTTTACTTGATGTTCGCCATGGGGAAGAATTAATATTTCATCATCCTCATCATTAAAATCCTCTCCAAATTTAACGACCAATCTTAGTTCTGAAGTTATGCCTTGATCATAAGGCTCATTGGTAATGTCACAATTTACATTTATACTACCACTTGCTTCAAAATCTAACTCCATAATCGTAATTGTTTTGTTTAAAACAACATTTAAAACGATATTGGCACTATTAAATTCATCATATCCAAAAGATTCAAAGAACGTATTGTCAATGTTGAAATTAAAGTTGTGTTTCCCTTGCTTCAATCCTGAGAAAGGAATATTAAACTCCTTTTGCTTCATTTCGTACAACACTTAATTTAAACTGATTACCTTAAAAGGCGGGTGCAAAGATACTATTATTTTAATAACCGGCAATAGTTATCAACTAATTATCTGTATAACTTTTTCAGTTTTTTTAAATTGAAAAAACTATCGTTTCATGCGCTGTTTTTTCAACACATTTTCTGTCAATTCCAAATATTCCGATCTATTCTTAAAAATCTTTAAGGCCATAAACACAGCTTCTTTAAACGAATTATAGTCTGCCTTGCCCTTGCCCGCTATTTCATAGGCCGTACCATGATCCGGTGAAGTCCTAACCTTGTCCAAACCTGCCGTGAAATTAACCCCTTTGCCAAAGGAAAGTGTTTTAAACGGTATTAAGCCTTGGTCGTGGTAGGCTGCTAGGATGGCGTCAAATTTTTTATATCCATCGGAGCCAAAAAAGCTATCTGCAGAATACGGACCATATACCAAATGCCCCATATTGGCCATTTCTTCAATTACAGGCTTTAGCACTTCTTTATCCTCTGTGCCAATAACCCCGTCATCTCCACTGTGAGGGTTTATACCCAACAAGGCAATCTTAGGTTTGCGTATCCCAAAATCCATCATTAAAGATTTCTCTATAGTATTTACCTTATCCCTTATCAGTCTAGGAATAATAGCCGAGGACACGTCCTTAACGGCAACATGGTCGGTTAAAAGACCTACTTTTAAATCGTCGGTGACCATAAACATTAAACTATCGCCCTTTAATTCTTTTGCCAAATAGTCTGTATGTCCTGGAAACTTAAACTCTTCTGATTGTATGTTGTTCTTATTTATAGGTGCGGTAACCAATACATCTATATCCCCTTTTTTAAGGGCTTCCGTAGCTGCCACCAAAGACTTTAAAGCATAAGCACCTCCTTCTTCCGTGGCTTCACCGAACTGTACTCTTGGCACTTCTTTCCAAACATTTACAATATTAAGCTTGCCATCTATTGCTTTGGAAGCATCTTGCACGCCATTAAAAGGAATTGAAAAATTCAAGGCTTTCATTTGAAAGGATATCGTCTTGTTCGACGCAAATATTACCGGAGTGCAGAAATCCAACATCCTACTATCTTCAAATGTTTTTAAGGCCACTTCACAGCCAATTCCATTTAAATCCCCTATAGATATACCTAATTTTATCTTCCCGTTTTTATTCATTATATCTGTACCTTTGCAATGAAATTTGATTGGTAAAATTACTTAAATAAAACGACACATGTTTACCGGTATTATTGAAACATTGGGCAAAGTTTCTTCTATAGAGGCCAATGCTGGGAATATCGATTTTACGATAGAATCTAACATTACTTCAGAATTAAAAATTGACCAAAGTGTATCCCATAACGGTGTTTGCTTAACCGTTGTAAAAATATCAGGTGCTAGTTATACGGTTACCGCTATAGCGGAAACACTTAAAAAAACCAGTTTAGGACAGTTAAAAGTTGGTGATGCCGTAAACTTGGAGCGCGCTATGATCTTGGGTACTCGACTAGACGGCCATATCGTTCAAGGCCATGTAGATCAAACCGGCACATGTACTGGTGTAAAGGAAGAAAATGGTAGCTGGATCTTTTCTTTTTCTTACGATGCATCTAATGGGAACCCAACCATAGAAAAAGGTTCAATTACTATTGATGGCACTAGTTTAACTGTTGTTAATTCTGGAAAGAACACTTTTGATGTTGCCATTATACCATACACCTACGAACATACCAGATTTAACACCTACCAAGTGGGCAGTGTTGTTAATTTAGAGTTTGATGTTATTGGCAAATATGTTGCCAAATTGATGCAACAATAAACGGCTACACTTTAATGAATATCTCCTTTTTATAAAGCACATATGCCAATAGTGCATAAAAAGCAACTACCGTTAAACTATATAAAAGCGATGAGGTCTCCATTGAAATTACATCATTCACGTATATGTTCTGAAACAGCCAGCCATGCAACGAAGTGTCACCTATTTGTATTTGCCCCATGATTTTGGCAATAAAACTGGACAAGAAATATACAATAATGGCATTGGCCCCAGCATATCTGAAAATGCTTCCAAATTGTATTTTCTTAATATCGGTTATATAATATATCAAGGCTAAGATTAAATTGGCCCATCCTGCGGTAACCAATACAAAACTACTGGTCCAAAGCGCTTTGTTAATTGGGAAAATTATATCCCACAGATGCCCTATAATCAAAAAGCTTCCGCCAATACCCATTAAAATCGTTGCTTTTTTCTCTTGTTTAGAAATTAAAATCAATCCCGTAAAAATCCCTAACAAAGAACTGGCGATGGATGGTACGGTACTTAACAAGCCTTCTGGGTCATAATCTGGTTTATAGTTGTGTGATCCAAATACTTGAACATCCAACCAATTGGCCAAATTATTTGGGGCCCTTTCCAGTGTAGATGCAACACCGTCTACTGGAATTAAGGTCATTAACAGCCAATAGCCTACCAGCATAGAAGCGGTAATGCCGATCAAAGTTTTCCAATTACAATTAATAAATAATATTGATGCAAAGAAAAAGACGACGCCTATTCGTTGAAGCACTCCGGGAAAACGAATATTGGACCATTCTTTTATAAAAGGAAATTCAATTAAAAAGGCGCCCAAGAATAATCCCAACCCTATTAGCTTTAACGTTCTAATCAGTATTTTTTTATACGTTGCCCCGTTAACTGGTTTGTTCTTATAAGAAAAAACAATGGAGGTTCCTACAATGAACAAAAAGAACGGGAAAACTAAATCCGTTGGTGTATACCCGTGCCACTCTGCATGTCTAAAAGGAGCATATACATTCGTCCATGTACCTGGTGTGTTTACCAATACCATTAATAAAATGGTAGCGCCCCTAAAAATATCGACCGATAGTATTCTATTTTTCATTTTAAGAAGTTTATAGGATGTTGTCTTTCATTCTGCCCCAAGCTTTTATCAAAAGGAATCCAGTAAGCAAGGAAATTCCCGATAATATAAGTGCGCTTGTTGTTCTACCATATATCCAATAACCTGTAGCAAACATTATAGAGTATATCAAAATGATTCCCAATAACATAGCAGTTAACCCTTGAGGCACACTCCATTTGTCATCGGATGTTACAATATTTTCGTTGTCAGCTTTAGATTTAGCAACCACCTTTTTCCATCCAGGCCCACCTGGTTGAATCCTTTTGTAGAAAGAGCGTAGCGTTTCGTCAGACTCCGGTGGGGTCATCAACGTTACCAAGACCCAAATAGTAGTGGTTACCACCACGATAAAAGGGTAATTGGCCCATTCTGGAAATATTCCGGTTTCGGGTCCAAAAAACATAGTGCCTAAACTGGTCTTTGCCAATAAGATAACAAGGATTCCCGATGCGAACATTGCAGTAATTTCGCTCCATGCATTGATACGCCACCAGAACCACCTAAGGATGAACACCAAACCTGTTCCTGCACCAAACTGTATCAATAAATCAAACACTTCAAATGCGTTTTGCAAGGTTAGGGCAAAAAGGGCGCTTAAAACCATCAATACTACTGTAGATATTCTACCAACCGCTACCATTTGTTTTTCAGTAGCATCCGGATTGATCTGTCTTTTGTAAAAATCAAAAACAATATAAGAAGAGCCCCAATTTAATTGTGTTGAGATGGTACTCATATACGCAGCAACCAAAGATGCCAACACTACGCCAAGGAGTCCACTGGGAAGCTTTGTCAACATAGCGGAATACGCCAAATCATGACCTAATTTACTTTCGTCCATATTTGGGAACGCTTCTGCAATACTTGCTATATCCGGATATACTACCAATGATGCCAAGGCTACTAATATCCATGGCCAAGGACGTAAAGCATAATGCATGATATTAAAAAAGAACGTAGCACCTATCGCATGGTTTTCATCTTTTGCTGCCAACATACGTTGTGCAATATAACCGCCACCACCTGGTTCCGCACCTGGATACCAAGAGCTCCACCACTGAACCGCAATCGGGATAATAAATAAGGTAATCAGTACTTCGGTATTACTAAAGTCTGGTAAAATATTCAATTTACCGGACACATTTTCATGCTCCATTAAAGCGGTAACTCCACCAACTTCAGGTATGTTCACCAAATAATATGCAGCCCCAATTGCGCCTGACATCGCTACAAAAAATAGAAGAAAATCAGTATAAACCACACCTTTAAACCCACCAAGGGCGCTAAATATTACCGTAATCAACCCAGCGCCAACTACCGTTTGCCATGGTTCCAAGCCAAGCATAATGCCTCCAATTTTAATAGCCGCCAATGTTACCGATGCCATCGTGATGATATTGAACAAGGCACCCAGGTATAAGGCCCTGAATTTTCTCAAAAAACTGGCCGGTTTACCACCGTAACGCATTTCATAAAATTCCAAGTCCGTATTTACATTAGATTTACGCCAAAGTTTGGCATAAACAAACACGGTAAGCATCCCCGTAATTAAAAAACACCACCACACCCAGTTTCCGGATACCCCATTGGTTCTAACGATATCAGTCACCAAGTTTGGTGTGTCCGTGGAAAATGTTGTAGCTACCATAGATAGGCCCAAAAGCCACCATGGCATGGTACGCCCAGAAAGGAAAAACTCTGACGAGTTCTTACCTGATTTTTTTGAGACATAAATGCCTATTCCTAAGACAAGCGAAAAGAAGACTATAATAAAGCTATAGTCCAAAGTACTTAATTCCATAGTTTGGTTGTTAGTTGGTCACTAAAGATATAATAATTTAGGATACTTTTGTTGTTTGTGTATTTTAGTCCCGTCACTTAACATTTATTAATGGATATAAGCTTAACATCTTGGGTACTTGCTACATTGGCCGCCTTCGTAATTGGTATGTCCAAAGCAGGTATTAAAGGTATCGCGGTAATCAATGTAACCTTTATGGCTTTGGCCTTTGGAGCCAAGGAATCTACCGGAATGGTAGTGCCATTACTCATATTAGCGGATATTTTTGCGGTAATCTACTATAACAGACATACCCAATGGAACTATGTTTTTAAGGTATTGCCGTGGATGGTCGTAGGTGTGATTATCGGGGTTTTTATTGGAAAGGACCTGCCCGAGAAAATATTTAAGATAGGTATGGCCATTATTATTATCGTCACAGTGGTAATGATGTATTGGTGGGATAGAAAAAAGGTAAAAACAGTACCTGCCCATTGGGCTTTTTCTAGTAGTATTGGTATCGTGGCCGGTATTACTACTATGGTAGGCAACCTAGCGGGCGCCTTTAGCAACATCTACTTTTTGGCAATGCGCTTGCCCAAGAATCATTTTATTGGGACCGCGGCCTGGCTGTTCTTAATTGTAAATATCATTAAGCTTCCTTTTCACATTTTTGTGTGGGATACCATTTCTATGGAAAGCATATCCTTGAACCTTAAACTCCTACCGGGTATATTTTTAGGATTTTTTGTAGGTATCCGTATCATCAAATTGATCAACGAAGCTTTTTTTAGAAAAATGATATTAGTGCTTACCGCACTTGGTGCATTCCTGATTATGTTAGGATAGTTTATTTATCACTTCTACTGGCATCATCCGTGTTGTGTTCACAACTGTAATGCGCCATATCAGCAAAGTAAGCCGCCTGTTCTGCCGAATCTTTAA
>CBFIGW010000146.1:0-7844 GCA_965662155.1 Maribacter sp.
AGATAGTAAAGTCAAAAGTTTAGAAGTCTTAAGGCCAGACCCTTATCAATGGCTTGTTGTTGGACATGACGGAACGGTAAACATATCCTATACACTATTTGCCAATAGGGGAGATGGCACCTATTCACAGATTGATGAGACACATGCCCATTTAAATATACCTGCTACCTTCATGTATGCCCCTGAACTCCAAAATAGAAAAATAGCGGTAGAATTTGACGTACGTGAAGATTTGAACTGGAAGATTGCCACACAATTACCTCACGTTTCAGGCAATACCTATATTGCCCCTAATTTGCAGTATTTTATGGACTCTCCTACGGAAATAAGTAATCATCATCTCCGTGAATTCCAAGTACAATCCAACGGTAAAAACCAAACCGTTCAATTGGCCTTGCACCATAACGGAACGGAAGAAGAAACGGACAACTATTTTGAACGCGTTAAAAAAGTGGTACTCGAGGAACAAAAAGTTTTTGGTGAACTTCCCAATTTCGATTTTGGCAGATATACTTTTCTAGCCTGTTATATTCCCAATGCCTCAGGTGACGGTATGGAGCACCGAAACTCTACTATTTTAACAAGTACCAGAAGTTTGGCAGAAGGCGGAATGGAAAGGAATATTGGCACAGTTTCCCACGAATTTTTTCATGCGTGGAATGTAGAACGAATACGACCAACATCTTTAGAGCCCTTTGATTTTTCAGAAGCTAACATGAGTGGTGAATTATGGTTTGCCGAAGGATTTACCAGTTACTACACCAATTTAATTTTATGTAGAGCCGGATTAATTACTCCAGAAAAATATGTGGAAGGATTAACCGGTACCTTTAATTATGTATGGAATTCCCCTGCAAGACAATTCTTTACTCCCATAGAAATGAGTTACCAAGCCCCTTTTGTAGATGCCGCAACATCTGTTGATCCAGTAAATAGGGAGAATATGTTTATATCTTATTACTCCTACGGAAGTGTGCTTGGGCTAGCGTTAGACCTGAGCCTTAGAGAACAAAACCTTTCGCTCGATGATTATATGAAGTTGGTTTGGAATACCTATGGTAAAAACTTTAAAAATTATACAGTAAAAGATTTACAACAAACACTGATTGAATATGCAGGAGAGGAATTTGGCAATGCCTTTTTTAATTCCTACATCTATAAAAGTAAAATGCCAGATTACGAATCGCTTTTAGCTACGGTTGGTATTACGCTACAACAATACAGTAGTGCACCAACACTCGGTGTTTCTGTGTCCAACGATATACATTCCATAGGTATAATACAAAATAATCCTAAGATAGGTTCTTCTGCATATGAAGCGGACTTGGATAAAGGAGACAAAATAATTTCAATTGATGGAATTTTTTTGTCTAGCGAAACTACTTTGAAAAATATATTGACTAACTACAAATTAGGCGATGCAGTACAGATTGTATTTGAACGCCTAGGAAATCAGAAGTCTACCACTGCTACGCTCCAATCAAATACTTCGTATACCATTGAACTATTTGAAAAAGAAGACAATCAACCAAGTCAAGCTATCTTGAAAAGAAGAAATGCATGGTTGAAGATAGATTAGCATATAAAATTGAATATTGTAGGATGAAATTTGACTCCATTATTCATCAAATATAACTATCTAAAAGTTACATTTTAAACTGATTTCTCAAGAAAATAAATTTTGGATCTTTCGTTAATTTTACTTGTATACAATAATTTATTATTGTTTTTCAATAATTTTTTTATATTTGTTATTGCTAAACGATAAATAAACTTCTTATGGAAAAGTTCTATTTCTATTTTAAAATTATAATTTACTATTTGCTTATTGTATCCGTATTAAAAATAATTCATAGCGTGGTTAATCTAACAGGTTTTGAATTGAATGAGAACTCATTTCGTCCCATATTTGGAATTCCTATTTCTCTTTTTCTGATATTCATTCTAATTGGTATTTTAAGGTTGTTTAAAAAAATTAAACTATCGACGCTTTTCTCCCTAAATCATAAAAAAGCCTTTAAAAAATTCGGGTATGGAATATTGCTATTCTCAATTTTAACATTTGTAGTCGAAGTGGTCAATTTTTATCTTAATACGGATTTTGAAAACAATAGGCTACCATATTCCTTGGGCTACTCCTTTGGATTTATTATTGGAAAATCCATAGCCTCAGGTATACCAATGGTTTTAATAGGCCTTATATTTCTTGCGAAAGCCGAGCTTATTGAAGAAGGATATCTTTTGAAAAATGAAAACGACCTGACCATTTAAAACTACTATTATGAAAATGTTTGGTTCAAAATCTCTTTCAGAAATATTATACTATTTATTTCGATTAGTTTCCATAGCCCTATTAATTTTTGTTCTTTATGTAGATTATGCCTTTTTAACCCATAGGTTTACCGAAAGTAAAGGCAGATATCATATGGACATTCCTTTAACCGGTACCTTTATACGCGGAGATTATAAATTTAATGTCATCCTAACCATATCTATTGGCCTACTCTTCGGAGCACTTTTTTTCTTTGTTTTATCCAACATTTTTAAAGCTTTAAAGCAACACGTTATTTTTAACAAAAAAGCAATCTACAACTTGAAGATTTTTACTGTTCTCAACTTGGTTGTAGGACCTATTTTATATTTGCTTATCCATTTTCCGATAATGCAAAAGACAGATTACAGGGACATTCACAATCTTATTTTACACTTGATTTTTGGTATGATTGCATTCTTTCTATTCCATATTTTTAGAAAAGGATATCGAGTACAATCCGAAAACGACTTAACTATATAACATGGGTATAGTTGTAAATTTGGATGTAATGTTGGCCAGAAGAAAAATGAAAAGTAAAAAGCTTGCCGAGGCCATAGGCATAACCGAAGCCAACCTTTCTATTTTAAAATCGGGCAAGGCAAAGGCTATTCGCTTTTCTACCTTAGAAGCTATTTGTGATGTTTTGGAATGTCAGCCTGGAGACATTCTTGCCTTTGAAAATGACTAACACTCAATAAAAAAGCCATACGTATACGCATGGCTTTAAACTAATTATTTTTTTAATTGCTTAATCCGCTAAAACAATAACCTTATTATCCTTAAGCTCTATTGTTCCGCTTGTAATCGCTAATATAGTCTTACCTGTTGGATCTTTTGAGAACTTAGATTCATAAGCTTCATCAATACTAATAGAACCCTCTACCTTAACGTTACCTTCTTGTAATAAGGATACTATAGGTGCGTGACCTTGCAACATTTGAAATTCACCATTAATACCAGGTACGGTTACAGATTTTACTTCCCCTGCAAATAATGTGGCCTCTGGCGATACAATTTCTAAATACATAATTTAATAGTATTAAGTCTAAGATATAAAGTAACAAGTGCTATTTACTTATTACTGTATACTCTTTACTAATTAAGCTTCAGCTAGCATTTTCTCACCAGCCTCTATTGCTTCCTCGATAGTACCTTTAAGGTTAAAAGCGGATTCCGGTAAGTGGTCTAATTCACCATCCATGATCATATTAAAACCTTTGATGGTTTCTTTAATATCAACTAACACACCTGGTATCCCTGTGAACTGCTCGGCAACATGGAAAGGTTGAGAAAGGAAACGTTGTACACGTCTTGCCCTACCTACGGCCAATTTATCTTCTTCAGATAATTCCTCCATACCTAGAATAGCAATTATATCCTGTAATTCCTTATAACGCTGTAACAACTCTTTTACACGCTGTGCACAACCATAATGATCTTTACCTAAAATCTCCGGAGTTAAAATCCTAGAAGTAGAATCCAATGGATCCACTGCAGGGTAAATACCTAATTCGGCAATTTTACGAGACAATACCGTTGTGGCATCCAAGTGAGCAAAGGTAGTTGCCGGTGCTGGATCCGTTAAATCATCCGCAGGAACATAAACCGCCTGAACAGAAGTAATAGATCCTCTTTTTGTTGAAGTAATACGCTCTTGCATTGCTCCCATTTCAGTTGCTAATGTTGGTTGGTAACCTACCGCAGATGGCATACGACCAAGCAGTGCGGATACCTCTGAACCTGCTTGCGTAAACCTAAATATGTTATCTACGAAGAAAAGTACATCTTTACCTTGACCTTCACCTGCTCCATCACGGAAATACTCCGCTATTGTTAATCCAGAAAGTGCCACACGAGCACGCGCTCCCGGTGGTTCGTTCATTTGTCCAAAAACAAAAGTTGCTTTTGAATCTTTCATTACTTTTTTATCTACTTTGGAAAGATCCCAACCGCCTTCTTCCATGGAATGCATAAAATCATCACCGTATTTAATAATACCTGATTCTAACATCTCACGAAGTAAATCGTTTCCTTCACGTGTTCTTTCACCAACTCCAGCAAATACAGAAAGTCCACCGTGACCTTTTGCAATATTATTGATCAACTCCTGAATCAATACTGTTTTACCAACACCTGCACCACCAAATAATCCAATTTTACCCCCTTTTGCATAAGGCTCAATCAAATCTATTACCTTGATACCTGTAAACAATACCTCTGTAGAGGTTGAAAGATCTTCAAATTTTGGAGCCTCCCGGTGTATTGGTAATCCGTCTTTTCCTGCCTTTGGCAAATCTCCTAAACCATCAATAGCATCCCCGATCACATTAAAAAGACGACCATAAACATCATCCCCTACAGGCATTTGAATTGCTGCACCTGTCGCAACAACATCAGTTCCTCTACTAAGACCATCTGTAGAATCCATAGAAATAGTTCTTACGGTATTTTCACCAACGTGAGACTGTACTTCTAGAACCAGTTTGGACTTATCTTTATTGGTTATTTCCAAAGAATCATAGATTTTTGGAAGGTCTGCACCCGACTCAAATTCTACATCGACTACCGGCCCAATAATTTGCGAAACTTTACCTGTAACTTTTGACATTACTATTTTGTTTATATATTACTTTAAAAATATCTTAAAAAATGCTCTGATTTTCAGGCTGCAAAGATATATCATTCCATTTTAAACTAAAATTGTTTTTTTGTTTTTTTCAAAATGAAAAAGGTGCCCAGAGAGCACCTTTGAATATTCTTATCTATTATAGTAGATTATTGTAATGCAGGAGAATAATTCGTTGGATAATTCCCGACATTTAATAAATTACCTGATGCTTCAAAATTAGAACCATACGTTGCATCAATAGCCTTCATAAACTCATTAGCAATTAAAGCATAGCCCCTAGCAGTAGGGTGTACACCGTCTAAAGAAAAAGCACTACCTGTTACCAAACTTGCCGTTAAGGTAAAGTCCCCACTTGTAATACCGCTATTTGCCAATTGGTCTAGCAATGTATTGGCATCTACTAAAGCTAAACCTGCCTGACTGGCTGTTGCTTCTATTATTGCATTAAAACTAGCTGTAGCATCAGCTATTTCCGCTTGCTCACTTGGCAATAACACCCACTTATCAGCTAACGGCAGGGTAATACCCTCCACAGAAAACTGACCGGCTAAATCCTGTGGCAAACCTTGCCCCATTAAGGCCATAACAGATTCGGTATTTACCGTTCCTATTATCGCTGAACTTGGTAAAACAAATAAATCCTCTGCTGTTGCTTCTCTTGTTTGTCCATACGTAGTGCCCAATAAATTAGCTACCAATGGCGCTGCCTGTGCAGGTAATCCGAATGATTCTACAAATGCAGGGAACGTAGGGCTTGCGTTTAAAACACCGGCTATCTGAGCAGAAATATCTGTTAAAGTTTCATCCCTAATAATGACTTCACTAGCTGCCGATGTTGAAAATTCTATAGAACGTTCGGGTACACCCAAAAACGCATATACTTGATTTAACTGACCAAATATGCCATTCAATGTAGGAATTAATGGCCCAAATGATTCATTTGTGGGATCCAAAGGATTATGCGGTACCGTTGTAAAATGCGGAATACTGGTCACATTTGGAATATTTGCCACCACTCCCTGAGCACCACCAGCCGTCAACGTAGCCACTAAAGCACCATAACTCCCATCAAACCCAACTCCTGGCGCACCGGAAACCGGTGTTATTGGATTAGAACCATCACCGCCAGAGGTGGCATAACCTAGTACATCATTGTTCCCTATCCAAAGTGAGAAAAAACTAGGTGATTGTGATACTGCCATTTCCAAAACACTGATATCTGGGGTTGAACCAGTCATCCTTACAAAATACGGATTGGCAAGTCCCAAAGAAACATTACCCAAATTGCCATAGCCTGGTGCTAGTAAATGAAAACTTTTTGCACCAGGTACGCCTAAATTGTTGAAAGGACCTGATGGATTGTTCAATACAATATCTGTTGATACTGTTACGTCGCCAATTACAGATTCTAAAGAAACGGGACCTGCACCTCCAAAGACTAATCTAGGGTCTTGAATACGTTCGCCTGCAGCAGCTAATCCACCAAAATTATCGCTCGTGAGTGGTTGTGTAAAATCACCACCGCCAACCATAGCAAATTTTTGTGATAATAAATTAGGCAATGAATTTAATTGCCCAGCTTGGAAAAGCGCATTATCCGTAAAACCTGCCGTCAGGGAATTCCCCAAGGAAACATAGTTAGAGAAATCTGCAGATCCTGCTGTTAAAGCGGGAAGTTCCTCAACAACGATTACATCAGACATATCTACATCCTCTATGTCATTACAAGCTCCAAAGAACAGTGCAACCGAAGAAAAGAATATATATTTTAAATTTTTCATTTTAAACGAAGTTTGATTTTAAATTAGTTATTGATAGTCCATGATAAATAGTACATAGAACCTATAAATCCTGTTCCAAATGCCGTAAAGTACTCATCACCCAATAAATTGTTTCCACCAACCTTAAAAGAAGACTTGATACTTGGTACACTTAAACTTATTTGAGCGTCAACCACATGGAATTCCGGAACCACTCCGTTCCCAAAAGTAGCTTCCCAGAAATAGTCATCGCTAAAACGATAGTTCACATTAAACCCAAAGTTTTTAAATAACTCCTCATTACCAAAAGAAGCTTTGAATTTATGCTCAGGGGTATTAAAATTTGACATGAAATCTGGATTGGCCTCCTGATCAAAGTCTTGTTTCGTGAAAGTATAACTACCACTTAAATCAAAATTCCCTAATACCTTGGCCGAAAGACCGAGGGATGCGCCGTACGAGTTTATATCTACATTGGAATTGGTATAAGCACTATATGCCTGGAAATCACCATTTGAAATGGCAGCTACCGACAATGAACCATCACCAACTGTTCCATAATAGGGAGCAATTACCACCTCTTGAGAAATAAAGTCTTTGTAGTTATTATAATAGGTACTAAAATCAACAATAATCTTATCAATCTTACCTCTATAGCCTACTTCAAAGGAAGTAACCTGTTCTGGCTTAACTAAATCTGGATTGGCAACTACCAAATCTGCAGGGTTACCTGTTTGTCCTAAACGTTCAACGGAACTTAAAGAATAAGAATTGTTGTATGCTGCTGCACCTGTCTGATTAATGCTTGCAGGAAAACCTAAGTCTTGTCCGCCGCCACTTACTGTAAAATCTCTGGAATACCTATCTAAATTATCCGGTGCAGACCCTACCAATATTGCCCTACCTGCATCTAGCCCAATAAATAAATCTTGGGTAGTTGGGTTTCTAAACCCGGTTTGTACAGAAGCACGGATATTATGGTCACGATTTAAGGTAAAACCTGCGGAAAGTCTAGGTGAGAAGAATCCATCAAAGAATTCTGATTTATCATATCTTACGGATCCTGTAAGCTTTAAACTTTTATCATTCTTTAGGTCAATACTTTTTTGTAGTTGAGTATATACTCCAAATTCCGAATAAT
>CBFIGW010000147.1:0-7608 GCA_965662155.1 Maribacter sp.
CTTATAAAAATTAGTATGAGAAAATTTTATATTTTACAATTATCATTATTTATATTGCTTTTTGTTGCCTGCAATCAGAAAGATAATACTTCGCTCAGCGAACCGGCCAAGAATACCCTATTTAGCTTAATGTCCCCAGATAGTACAGGAGTTAATTTTTACAATGCTATAGAGAATCAGAAAAAATTCAACATTTTTAAATATCGTAATTTCTATAATGGCGGTGGCGTTGCCATTGGAGATATAAACAATGATGGCCTTGCGGATATTTATTTAACAGGCAATACAGTCTCTAACCGTCTTTATTTAAATAAAGGTGATTTTAAATTTGAGGATATTTCGGAATCTGCAGGTATAAAAGGCACCAAACCTTGGTCTACAGGTGTTGTAATGGCAGACATTAATGATGACGGCCTACTAGACATTTATGTTAGCAATGCAGGCAACATGGAAGGAAACAACCATGACAATGACCTTTATATTAATAACGGTGATCTTACTTTCACAGAAAGGGCCGAAGAATTCAACTTGGCAAAAACCGGATTTTCCACTCATGCTACATTTTTTGATTATGACAAGGATGGTGATTTAGATGCTTACATTCTTAATAATAGTAATATTCCTGTAAGTAGTTTGGGTTATGCAGAACAAAGAAATGTTAGGGCACAGGACTGGGAAGGCGTACCTGAAATATTTAGAGGTGTTGGAGATATGTTGTTACGAAATGATAATGGCAAATTTGTAGATGTTAGTGAAAAAGCAGGTATTTATGGTAGCCTAATTGGTTTTGGTTTAGGGGTTATGGTCACTGATATCAACCAGGACCTTTATCCAGATATTTATGTTTCCAATGATTTCTATGAAAGGGATTACCTATATATAAATAATCAAGACGGTACTTTTCGGGAAGAAATTAAAAAATGGACCAACCACCTAAGTTTATCCGCAATGGGAATTGATATTGAAGATATTAACAACGATGGATTATCAGATATATTTATTACGGATATGCTTCCAGAACCAGATCAACGAGTTAAATCGGTTATGGAATTTGAAGGCTATAATGTATTCAAGTTAAAACAAAGCAAGGATTTTCATCAACAATATATTCAAAACACCTTACAGCTTAATAATGGAAATGGGTCTTTTTCTGAGATTGCCTACTATAGTGGTGTTGAAGCTACAGATTGGAGCTGGTCAGGATTATTGTTTGATATGGATAACGACGGTTTAAAGGATATTTATATTACCAATGGTATTAACCACGACTTAACCGATTTAGATTTTGTTGATTTTTTTGCAAATGAAATCATTCAAAAAATGGCCCTTACCGGTAAAAAAGAATCTATAGATTCTATTATTAATAAGATGCCGGCAACTCCGCTGCCAAATTACGCCTATCATAATAACGGAGATATTACTTTTTCTAATTACAATAAACAATGGGGTTTTGAATTACCAAGTAAATCCAATGGCGCAGCATATGGCGACCTAGATAATGACGGTGATCTTGATTTGGTCGTTAATAATGTAAATATGCAAAGCTTTGTATATAAAAACAATAGCGAAAAGGAAAAAGACCGCAATTACATTAAGCTCAAATTTAAAGGCAAAGACAAGAATAAATTTGCGATTGGCACCAAGGCTAAATTATATTTTGATAATCAAATAATAGATCAAACGTTAATGCCTTCCAGAGGTTTTCAATCCTCTGTAGAGTATACCATGACTATAGGTTTAGGCAAGACATCTAAACTAGATTCTATGCGTATCATTTGGCCGGATGACAAAACACAACAACTTACCAATGTATTGGTAAATAAATTATACACTTTAAAATATACGGATGCTACGGAAAAGTATTCCGTTCCCTTAAAATTAGAATCTGATAAAATATTAAATGAAGTAGTCAACAAAACTTTATTGGCACACCATGAAAATGATTATAACGATTTTAATAATGAAGGGCTTATTTATCAATCTTTAGATGAAGAAGGTCCCGCAATGGCTGTCGGCGATGTAAACGGAGATGGCAATCAGGATATTTTTATTGGAGGAGCAAAGAACCAAGGAGCTGCACTTTATCTACACCAGGGTAAAGGTAAATTAGATAAACCCATAACATCCTATTTTACAGGAGATGCACCCTTAGAAGATACTGCCGCAGCATTTTTTGACATGGATAATGACGGTGATCTTGATTTAATGGTAGGTAACAGTGGTAATGAACTAGGAATGCATACAACCTATGCATCTAGATTGTATATAAATAATGGCAAAGGTGTTTTTACAAAATCTACCGTTAAAATACCTTCTGCAAACAAAAATATATCGGTCATTACGCCTCATGATTTTAATAACGATGGTTTTGAAGATGTTTTCATAGGATCAAGAAGCGTCGTGGGCACCTATGGTATAGACCCTAATCATATGCTCCTGTTAAACAATGGTGACAGTACATTTTCGGACGTCACAGAAAAATCTGCCTACGACCTTAAAAATGCAGGTATGATTACGGATGCCAAATGGCTAGACATGGATGGCGATGGCAAAAAAGATTTGGTTACAGTATCAGATTGGGGAACACCTCAGATTTTTAAAAACTCCGGCAGAAGATTAAGCAAACAAAAGAACAGCTTGGATACATTACAAGGCTGGTGGGGCGCCGTAGATGCCAAAGACTTAGATAACGATGGAGACCTAGATTTAATACTCGGAAATTCTGGCAATAATCTACATTACAAACCCAAAGCTAACCAACCAATGAAATTATGGGTAAATGATTTTGACAACGATGGTACCATTGAACAGATTGTAACTCAAAATTATGATGGTGGCGACTATCCTTTACATCAGAAAAAAGAACTAACCACTCAAATATTAAAACTAAAAAAAGAAAATATAAAGGCATCTGACTACGCTCAAAGAACTATAGATGAGTTATTTCCAAAAGAAGTTATTGGCAACACAATTGTTAAGGAAGTTTCTTTATCAGAATCCATTATCGCGATAAATGAAAACAACGGTAATTATACCATCAAAATATTACCGCCTCAAGTACAGTTTTCTTGTGTGTGCGGTATACAATGTACCGATTTAAACAATGATGGCAATCTAGATATTATTATGGCTGGTAATAATTTTGAGTTTAAACCACAATTTTCAAGATTAGACGCAAATTATGGAAGCGTACTACTTGGAAATGGTTCCTTAGAATTTGAATGGCAAAATTATAATGAAAGTGGGTTTTTTATTAGGGACGAAGTAAAACAATTGGAATTGTTCACAGATGAATTTAATAATAAATACCTTATTTCAGCAATAAACAATAATGTCCCAAAAATATATAGTCTAAATGAAAAATAGTCTATTAATATTACTTTGTTACATCATCATCTCTAGCTGTTCATCAAATAATGATGGTACAGTTTTTAGAAAACTTAATGTCAAGGAAAATGGTATCGATTTTACAAATGACTTAACAGAATCTGATGACCTTAACATTCTAGATTACTTATACTTTTATAACGGAGGTGGAGTTGCCATTGGGGATATTAATAATGATGGTCTGCCAGATATATTTTTATCTGCTAACCAAACCGAAAATCAACTTTATCTGAATAAGGGTAACTTAACATTTGAAAACATATCTGACAAAGCCAATATCAAAGGAAATAGTTCATGGAACACTGGTGCAGTAATGGGTGATGTAAATGGAGATGGTTTTTTAGATATTTATGTATGTGCCGTGGTTGGACTGAACGGTTTTAATGGCCATAATGAATTATTTATTAATAATGGCGATGGTACCTTTCAAGAAAGTGCAGCAAAATATGGTCTAGACTTTGAATCTTATAGTTCCAATGCCGCTTTTTTAGATTTTGATTTAGATGGCGATTTAGATATGTACCTGTTAAACCATGCAGTACATACCCAAGAAACATTTGGCAAGGCAGATTTAAGATTACAACGTAATTATGAGTCGGGAGATAAACTCCTTAGGAATGATAATGGACATTTTACAGACATAAGTGAGGAAGCCGGTATTTATGGAGGGATCAACGGCTATGGGTTGGGTATAGCAGTATCTGATTTTAACCAAGATGGTTATCCCGATTTATTTATTGGAAATGATTTTCACGAAGATGATTATTATTATCTAAATAATGGCAATGGTACTTTTAAGGAAAGTTTACGGCAATATTTTGGGCATACATCTCGGTTTTCGATGGGTAATGATGTAGCCGATATTAATCATGACGGAAGACCAGATATTATATCGTTGGACATGCTTGCTTATGACGAAAAAGTACTGAAAGCATCGGAAGGTGATGAAAACATACAAATACAAAAAATTAGAATTAAGGATTACGGCTACCATTATCAATTTACACGTAATATGTTATTCCTTAACCAACCAGATGGTAGTTTTACGGAAACCGCTTTGCAAAGTGGAGTTGCTGCTACGGATTGGAGTTGGAGTGCCCTATTTGGCGATTTTGATCAAGATGGCGAACAAGACTTGTTTATTAGCAACGGCATTCCTAAGCGTCCCAATGATTTAGATTATATAAATTTTCTTTCAAATGAGAGTATAGAGCAGAAAATGAACAATACAAATCTTGTTGATAAAAAAGCGCTAGAACTTATGCCTTCTGGTTTTGTAAGCAACAAGGTTTTTCAAGGCACTTCAAATATTATTTTTAAGGACCAATCTAACACTTGGATACCAAAAGATACAGTGGTTTCCGGTGCAACAGCTTATGGGGATTTAGATAATGATGGGGATTTAGATATCGTTACCAACAACCTAAATAGTTCTATATCTCTTTATGAAAATTTAACCAATACAAAATCAAATTACATAAAGTTAAAATTTGATTATAAACCTGGAAACCAATTAGGGATTGGTACTAAAGTTATCTCCTATGCAAATAAGCAAATGCAGTACAAAGAGCTTTACCCTTACAGGGGATTTCAAGCTTCATCCGAACCGATAGTGCATTTTGGGTATAACAATATTGAGCAAATAGACTCCTTAAAGATTATTTGGCCAAACAAAACCTATCAAGTTATTAAGGGAGTTAATACCAATCAAACATTAACAATAAGACCAGAAAAAACAACTGTTTTAGATTACAAATTATTTCAAGGAAAAGAAAATGAATTGTTTGAAAAAGTGGGCGATAATTATGGAATAAATTTTGAACATAAGGAGGATGGATATTCAGATTTCAACCGTCAAAAACTCATCCCTTATCAAGTATCCGATCGCGGACCGGCAACAAGTGTGGCCGATATAAATAATGATGGGATGTTAGACTTATTTTTTGGAGGTTCAAAACATATTTCTTCGGAAATATTTCTACAATCAGATTCAACCTTCGTAAAAACAAAGTTTGATCAAATAGCTAAAGATTCTATTAAAGAAGACGTAGTCTCCATTTTAGAAGATTTAAATAATGATGGTTCATTAGATTTGGTCATTGGAACTGGTGGCTCGGACTTTTATGGTAACTCCGATCCTTTGACCGACAGCTATTATAGTATTAAAAAGAACGTATTTGAAAAAAAACCATTTCCTGAACTATTTGATAATGCAAGTGTTATAGTATCTATAGATGTAGATGGTGATAAGGACTTAGACCTTTTTGTGGGTAATCAGTCTGTATCTTCAGATTTTGGAAAAGCATCAGATTCACACATACTTATAAATAATAACGGTGAATTTAACATTGCTCCCAACAACCCTTTTGAATCTTTGGGCATGGTAACAGATGCAGTTAAAACGGATTTTAATAACGATGGGAAATCGGATCTAATAATCATAGGTGAATGGATGTCCCCAAAATTTTATGCAAATTTAGATGGGAATTTTAAGGACGTAGAACTTATTAAAGATGAAAACCTAAATGGTCTTTGGCAAAGCATTCAAAGTTTTGATATTGATAATGATGGTGATGAAGACTATCTTTTAGGCAATTGGGGAACCAACACAAAATATAAAGCCTCAGAAGAAAAACCAATGAAAATGTTTTATGGGGATTTAGACAATAATGGAGCTACAGAAACCATTGTATGCACCTATAAGGACAATGCCTATTATCCTTTGGATGGCCTAAATGATTTGGCCAGCCAAATGGTTTCACTACGTAAAAAATTCACAACATATACTTCTTTTGCCGGTAAACCAATTGACGAAATTTTAAGCAAAGAACAACTTTCTAAAGCAAAGGTGTTGACTGTGTCCAATTTAAAATCTGGATATTTGGAAAATAACAATGGTTCATTTTCATTTATTCCATTTAATCTTGATTTACAAACAGCACCCTTATTAGAATTTTTGAAATTTGATTTTGACCATGATGGTGAAGACGACATATTGGTAGGAGGAAATTATTTCGGCGTAAAACCGTATCATGGACGCTTTGATTCTTTTCCAGGTGCTTTAATTAAAAAAACGGGAGAAGTTATACTTGGAAATCAAATTGGATTGCAGTTTATGTCCAAATCCATTCGTCATTTAAATATCTTAGAAATCCAAAACACACCTTATCTTTTGGTCACTATTAATAATGATAAGGTTCAGCTCTATAAATTAAAAAACTATTAGGATTAGCTCTATCTAAAAATATCAATCGTACTAAATTCAAAATTATCCAATAACCTAAAAATTTGAATTACATCCTATGAAAAAAGGAATTTCCATTCTTTCTGTTGTAATAATATTCGTAATAATCTGGTATTTGTTTATTAAACAAAATGATTATACCATAAGATTTACATCTAATACATTTCCAGAAACAATAAGTCAATCTATTAAATTATGGAGCAATGGTTTAAAAAATACTATTGATTTAAAAAAACTGGATAATGAATTACAATTGTCCCAAAATTTAAAGGTTTCTGATTCAACCCACGTATATCACTGGCAAATAATTCCAATTACCGATTCCACATCCAAAGTTATTGTAGGAGTAAGGGATATTGATTTGACCAATAGACTTTGGAACAGGATTCAGCTACCTTTCAAAAAAAATAACTTTACCATTGGATCAGAAAAAAGGGTGTATGAATTTATGGAGGTCTTAAAAGACCATGTTGATCATTTTAGGGTGAAGATTATTGGTATAGAAGATATGCCAAGTAAATATATGGCCTATGTTCCTTTACAGATGATCCAGTATGAAAAAGCAAAGGGAATGATGGAAAATTCATCATTCATTGGTCAAGTATTACTTGATAATAATATGCAAATGGATGGCCCACCCATGATAGAGGTAACAAAATGGGACAGAAAAAATGACTCGATATCCTATAATTTTGGATATCCAATACAACCATCGGACAGCCTTCCCGATAATCCAGAGATTAAGTATAAAAAGCTAGCTCCTAAAAAGTGAATTAAAGCCATTTACAATGGTAATTACATAACATCTGACCGTGCTTGGTATCAACTATTGCGTTATGCTAAAGACAACAACATTAAAATAATAGAACAGCCTTTAGAGGTTTTTCATAATAATCCTGATATGGGAGGAGATGCGCTAAAATGGAAAACCGAAGTTTATTTACCAATAGTTAACAAAAAATAAATCTTTATACAAG
>CBFIGW010000148.1:0-7580 GCA_965662155.1 Maribacter sp.
GTAGCAACAAATGAAGATTTTAACGATTTGGTTCTAGATAGCTGGAAACAATCTGAAAACTGGTATTATTTAATAGACCGCCAAAAAGATGATAATTTAACAGATGAACCAACCAAAAGATTAAAATCTAATACAACCTATTTTTGGAGGGTACGATATAGAGATCAGCATCTTAACTGGAGTAACTGGTCCATAACAGCAACATTTAAAACAAAAAACTAGAACAACTATGAAAAAAGTGTTTCAAATTTATATGCTAATCTTATTGTTGGCTTCATCCGTAATGGTAGCTCAACAAGATAGCGCACCAAAAGTATTTTTAATAACGCTGGATGGTGTACGTTGGCAAGATGTATTTACCGGTATTGACACCGTTCTATTACATAGTCAATATACCCAAGACAAAGATTTTTTAGAAGAAAAGTTTGTGGGCAAATCAATTAAAGAAAATAGGACTTTGTTAATGCCTTTCTTTTGGAATACAATTGTAAAAGAAGGTCAATTGCATGGTGATAGAAATAAAGGTAGCAAGGTGAATTTGACTAATAAAATGGTCTTCTCTTACCCAGGTTATAATGAAATATTAACAGGTAAGGCGGATGATGAAAATATTACTAGTAATAATAAAATATATAACCAAAACAAAACTATTTTAGAGTTGGTGAATTCGACTGACGGTTATAAGGGGAAAGTAGCGGCTTTTGCGAGTTGGGATGTTTTTCCGTTCATAATCAATGATAAACGAAGTGGTGTTCCTGTGAATTCAGGATATATGAATGCTACAGGCAATTTAAGCGAACGTGAGGAGTTTTTGAACGAGATTCAAAGACAGGCTCCCGTGATTTGGGAGAGTGTTCGGCTAGATGTGTTTACCCATCATTATGCAAAGGAATTTATTAAGAAGAATCACCCGGAATTGGTATATATTTCCTATGGTGAAACTGATGATTTTGCGCATGCTGGCCTTTTTGATATGTATATCAAATCCCTGAACAATACCGATGCCCTCATATCAGATTTGTGGCAGTATGTGCAGAATGACAAGTTTTATAAGGATAACACTTATTTCATCATAACCACTGATCACGGTAGAGGAAAGGGGACTGAAGAAACTTCTAAATGGACGGGTCACGGTGAGGACGTGGAAGGAGCCAATCAGACTTGGATGGCAATATTAGGGCCTAATGTTAGAGCAATTGGGGAAGCTGGTGAAGAGCAATTGTTTACCGATCAAATTGCACCTACTATAATGGAGGTTTTAGATTTTAAAATAGATAAAAATAAGATGCCTGGAGCGGTATTGAATTTAAAGTAAGCATCACATTGCCTTAAACTGCAAATAAATTATTGCTAGCATCTTTGCAGTGAGTTTAGTTTGAGTTAGTTTGAAAACCGATGCCTGTTTATCAGGTGTCGGTTTTTTATTTTTTTGATAAAAGAATTAAAAAGCTAGCTGTTTGCTTGTTTTTACTAAATGGCTGTCGAACTTCAAATACAACTGGTTTTACTTGCAGTCCATGCGCTTAAAGAAAATAATTCCCAATCAAGTAAACTTGTCGGACGATTACTGTTTCAAGTTGCAAAACAGTTGCCCTTAATCGTGGAGCCGGAGACGACCTAGCGTTAATAAAAGGTCTGGTTGACCTTTTTAGCGAAAGGGCGGGCTTACCGCGTTGGCCTTCGAATCCTAGAGGCAGAATGAAAAAAGCCACCTAAGTGGTACTGTTTTAGTGGAGCCGGAGGGATTCGAACCCTCGTCCAAACAAGCAACGTCAGTGCTTTCTACATGCTTAGTATCTGTTTGGTTTTCGATGTACACCTGACCAGAAACCGCCTAATGTACACTTATCTTCTTTAAGTTTTAGTGGTACCACCAAAGCGAGCGGATACCCTTGTGTTGACTTTTCTGGTGCTCCTAAATGAATCGCCGTCAACAAGGGCTATTCAGGAACATCTCGCTTCCCTACCTTGTAGGGACGAGGCAAATCCTACTATAATTCAGATTATGCGGCAAGAGCGTAATTATTTTCGCCAATTAAAAGTGTGAAGTATGATATTAACGAGCTGTACCCCAGCGCTCGGCATGCTTACAATGCCATTGGTCTCGCTGTCAAAACCAGTCGGCCCCATAATGAGATGGTAAATTTATAATTTACCTAATAAATTATGCCTTTCGTACTTCGGCTATGCTCCGCATAAACTCACTCAAAGGGCTCAAAACTCTCTCATTTTATTTTCAAAGAACTTTATTTTGCGTTACCCTTTTTCGCAAAAACATCAAAAAGGTCCGGGCTATTGGCTGTACACGGTACTTGCCTCTATCTCTAACGCGGGCAGCAAAGCTAACAAAAGTTTGCGAACCGCTGCAAATCCCTTTACTTTTATGCAATATTTATACCAAAAAAAATATGAAGTTCGGAATCATAAGAGAACGTAAAAATCCACCAGATCGCAGGGTAGTGTTATCACCGGAAGCCTGCCAAAAAGTCTTGAACAATTTTCCCAAAGCAGAAATTGTAGTAGAACCTTCCCCAATTAGAGCTTTCCCAGATGAGGCTTATAAAGAAGCTGGAATTACCGTAGCAGATGAAATGTTGCAATGCGATGTGCTTTTGGGTGTTAAAGAAGTACCTATAGATGCGTTGATACCAAATAAGAAATATTTTTTCTTTTCACATACTATTAAGAAACAGCCCTATAATAGAGATCTTTTACGTGCAATTTAGGAAAAAAATATTGAATTATATGACCATGAAGTGATTACTAATAGCAACGAATTACGTTTGGTTGCCTTTGGTAGGTATGCCGGTATAGTCGGGGCCTACAATGGCTTTAGAACTTACGGACTAAAATATGACATGTTCCAGTTGCCAAAAGCTAATGACTTACCTAATCAGTCTGCATTAATTTCAGAACTTAAAAATCTAAAATTGCCTAAAATAAAAGTGCTGCTAACTGGCAGGGGCAGGGTAGGTAATGGTGCTAGGGAAATGTTGGATGGTATGGGAATGAAACGTGTAAATGTAGGGGAGTATCTAGAGGAAATTTTTGAAGAACCCGTATATTGTCAAATAGATGCTGGCGAATATAACAAGCGTAAAGATGGGGTTAGGGGCAATAAGGCCGATTTTTTTGCGCACCCCGAGGAATATAAATCCAACTTTTTTAGATTCGCCAAGGTAACTGATTTTTATATAGCTGGTCATTTTTATGGTCAGGGAGCACCCTATTTATATACCCGGGAAGATGCAAAACATCCAGAATTTAAAATCAAGGTAGTAGCTGATGTGAGTTGCGATATCGATGGACCTGTGGCCTCAACTATAAAACCTTCGACAATTGCTGACCCAATCTATGGCTACAACCCACAAACCGAGCAGGAAACCGATTTTATTAATCCTGATGCCATTGCCGTTATGGCCGTTGATAATTTACCTTGTGAACTTCCAAGGGATGCTAGCGAAGGTTTTGGTGAAGCCTTCGTTAAAAATGTTATTCCCGCCTTTTTTAATGGGGATAAAGATGGGGTTTTAAACCGTGCATGCATGACTAGAAATGGAAAGCTTACCGCGCGTTATTCTTATTTGCAAGATTATGTAGATGGGGTGTGATTTATGTTCACTTGTCTATAATTTTATGATTATCGCGATTATTTTTTTTATTTGCGTTATATTACCATTTGGTTCATAATACAAGGTTTTGAAATTTAATTGGATAACAGGTTCCCCTACCAGTTTAGTTAACGAAAAAAGTTATCTTGAACTGGAGTATAGATTGCGTCATAAGATTACCAAATATCTTATGCAACGTCTAGAAAATGAGTGTGAAGGAGACTTCTCTTCATTTCATTTTAATATTGACATGATACAAAAGAAAATTACTATTGGTGAAGAAACACCAGAAAATTACCGTTATGTTCTTCTAAAGGATTTTGATCAAGAAATCAGTTGTAATTGCTGTTAGATTTTATTTGATGGGTATTTCCCAAGATATTATAGGTTGTGTCTTTGGGGCTATAAAACAACCTAAGGCTTTTAATTTTAAATCTATGGACAATTTGCGTTCTAAGGTTTTTATCTTGATCGTTTTTGTAACTCCCGCCGGGATTTTAAAGACGGGGGAGCTATCGTAAAATGTATATTCAGATTCGTTTTGGAACAGTAAATCACTGCTGCTAACGTTTTTTAGTATTAATTCAAGTACTTGGGTGTCTTCCAGGTATGCCACTTTCTCTATCTCAATACTGGTTTTGAGCAAGGGTTTTAAAAATGCTTCCTTACCTACTAACAAGTCATTGTACACAGCAACCGTTCTGCCGGCAAACAAGGCTTCTTGTAGGCTTTCTTTAGTTTTTTCTTTTGCGAAAACCAGTGTAATAGGCCTATGATTTCCTTTTTCCGTATAATCCCAATCTATTAGGCCATGAACATCACTGGTACCCATTATGGTAAGGTTATTCTCTAAAGCCAAGGCCAAAGCTTCTTCGGAATAATCCGTTGTGTTTATTACTTCAATACCATGTAGCTCATTATTCTTTATTCGGTCATTTTGGAAATCACTTAAAATTGGAGTTCCTTTAGGACTTTGGGCATACCATGCCGGGTGGTTCCAAAAAACAAAGGCATTTTGTTTTTTGGCTTCGGCAAATGCCATTTCTGCCTTTTCTTGTAATAACGGATTTGCATCAGAGATAAAAACGGCATTGTTATGTCCCATAGGTGCTGAACGCGTAATCTCTGAACCATGTATAAGCAATAAATTGTGTTCTTCGGCTTCTTCCAATGCCAATTGATAGGACCTATTTCTATCCGGATGTGGAATATCTTTGGAATGGGGTTGATATTCTAGGTGTTCCGTTAAGGAAATGGCATCCAAATTTTCCCGTAAGGCTTCCATGACCCTGATATTTGGCCATACATTACCATCCGAAAAAACGGTGTGTATATGTAAATCTGTCTTTAGTGTCTTATAACCTTCAATATCTGGATACGACATGGGCTGTGCACCCCCATGGGAGTGGTTTTGTGCGTAAATCCCAAGTTGTACCGCTAAAAAAATAAAAACTAAATTTCTTTTCATCAGATGATATTTTGTGACAAATTACAAAAAATCAATAGGAATATTTATTGAAAGCGTATTAAGGAATTATGAACTTTATTAGGATGCAGCTCAATGGTTTCTTAGGCCCCTTAGAAAAGGTTTTAATACCCAGAAAGAAACCCAAATAAAAGTACCAAATCCAAACATCCAGAGCCATGCTTGGGGAAGTAACAAAGATTTAAAAATACATTCCAATAGAAATTGTGGCCTAACAATAATATCCCAAGAATTAAATCGTAAGAACCTACCTAAAAATATACCGTAACCGCTTAGAAGGGATACTCCGAAGAGAATACCATTTGCCAATATGGGATGATTGCGTTTTTGTAAATAAGCGAATACATCCATCATGGATAAAGTTCCCAATAGTACTCCGTTTAATGCAAAAACAAAAAGCATTAGTAAATCTACCCATAATGTGGGTTTTGAGGTGTCTAAGTGCATTAGATCGGTAATGATATATGGACTGTTCGGTAAAAACAATATCCAAAATAGCAAAGCACTGTATCGGATAAATTTTGACTTTTCTTGCCAATTGCTTCCAGCTATTTGTTTAGATATTAATAGTGGAATGGTAGCCAATAAAAGATTCCAAAGTAAAAAAGTGAAGTCGCTCGATTTTGTTATAACAACACGGTACAATAATATGACAATGCCCAACATGGTAAGTTGAAGCAGTCTATTGTAAAATAGATTGTTTTTTAAAATAGACAATCGCATGGCCAAATTGTTTTAGGACTATGCTTCTAACGTATTACTGACTATGATGTTGTGAAATAAGGTGATTATTTAAGCAGCGTTCCATGTATTTATTTTCTTTTAAAGTTGTTTCTTTTCTAATACTAATAACGATTTATCTTGGGTTGTCATCATAGTATCAAAAATCGACTTCAATTCTGTATACATTGAAACATCATAAAAAGTACTGGCAATATCAAAATCAAAACTGATAGAAACCTGACCATTGGATTCTTGGCAGATAAATTTTAAGGTTGATAAGCCATCACCCAAAGTGTGTATTTTACTTTCGGGGAGTTCTTTTACCTTATATGTTGGTGGCAGTTTAACATAAATTCTATAAATATAATTTCTTGTATAGCCAAAATCTACAGGATAAGAACGTTTTTCCGATAGAAATGGGTTGGCTTCAAAAAAATTAAATAAAAACGGGTTAAAATATACAATATCGCTTTCAAATATATCTTGTATTTCAAACTTCAATCTTTGAGATACTCTGGTGTCATCAGTCTTGTCTTCATTTAAAATATATTCTGTTATTTCAATTTTATCTCCTGTATCTTCCTCTAAGCTATCTAGAAAATCTTGTTCATTGCTGTCGTCCAAAATTTTGTGCATTGTGATGGCTTCATAACCAAAGCTATTTATGTCTAACACACCCTGTGCTTTTAAGTCTACATCTGTTGCATTGAAATCAATAAAACCATTGATTTGGAGTTTGTTTTCTGCATGAGCCTTTATATCATACCAATAACTCTCATTTTTAAAATCCATTACCCTGCCATAGTAATTTAATGCCCTATATGGTAGATAACCAAAAGGCACGAATTTGTCCGTAGCATCCAATAGGTAATCTTTCCCGTTTATCGTGGTTTTGGCAATCATATAGTTGAAATCCGCCATTACCGGGTGTGCCTTTTTTGGAAGTCCTTCATTTCGAGTAGAAAGTAATACAAGTTGTGTTGGGATTTCGGCCGCATTTAATAGGTTGATTAAGGACATATTTATTTCACCGACATTACCTTTTCTTTCTTCAAATGCTTCTTTTACCCTAACCTTACCATAAATGCCATATTTCTCATTCCAAGTAAATCTTTTTTGAATGAATTTAAATATGTTGTTTGCTTTTGTTAAATCGTCACCACTGTTTAAAAGTTCGATGGGAACACTTTTTTCAAAGAAATTCTTTTTAGTAAGTTGTCTTCCAATATCCTTATCGCTTCTAAATTCTTTGTCAACATCGTCCCAAGTCTTAGTAAACCTTTCAGTAGTACCGTCTAATTTATGCCATTCGGAAAGTTCAAAATCTATTTTGGACTTGTAGTTAGACTCGGATAACATAAAGTCTTCACCCCCTAAGAAAGCAGGTATATCTCGCATGGCATATTTTAGAATTTCGCAATCAGCTGAATTTGGGAAGCCGGGGATATTAAAACAGTGCTTTTTTATACTGGCTTCATTAACATCAAGAGGTAATTTGCCAATTAGTGCTCTATTGTATATGTAGTTGCCTGGAATTTTAGCGTTGAACTCACTATAGATTTTTGGAATATCGGATTGGAATTCCCACCCATTAAAATCATAAATAAAGGGTGATTGTAAAATATATTTATATTCTAAAATACTTCCTACTTTAACTTTTGGAAAAGTGAAAGTGAGTTCTTTTTTATTTTCATTAATTTCATTGGTGTAGATTTCTTCCGGTAATACATGGGTTGTTGTATTACTGCCATTATGAGTTA
>CBFIGW010000149.1:0-7531 GCA_965662155.1 Maribacter sp.
TCTTTTGGTGAGGATGGGAAGTTGAACGATACTCATGGCGAATACCCAAATGCGGTACGTGCCGTTGCTGAAAAGATGAACGTTCCTTTAATAGACCTTACAAAAATTACAACAACTCTTTATCAAAGTTGGGGAGACAAGGCTTCTAGAAAAGCTTTTGTACAATATCCTGCACATACCTTTCCAGGACAAGATACCGCATTGGAAGATAATACGCATTTCAACGCTTTTGGAGCCAATGAAATTGCATTGTGCGTTATTCAGGACATCAAGAAACAAGGTTTGTCCATAGAATCGTATTTGAAAGAAAATTTACCCAAGTACAACCCCGTATTTCCTAACAAGGTTACGTCATGGACCTTGCCTATGAGCAGAAGATTTGAACCAATAAAACCAGATGGCAACTAGATTATCGCTTCTAATGAATAAAACTTTTCTATTTTTTTATGCGCTATTGAACTTGACCGTATTAACGGCTCAAGAAACCGAAAAAATATATCTTTCCGGGGTTGATTTTGAGCACCCAGTAAAATGGGAATTTATGGTTAATGGCGGTAGAAACAGTAATCAATGGACTACCATAAACGTACCTTCTCATTGGGAGTTAGAAGGTTTTGGTGAATATACCTATGGTAGATGGTACAAGGAGCTTAATCTAAAAGAACCCAGTAAGGAAGAAGGTTTTTACAAACATACGTTCATGGTGCCAGCTTCCACGGAAGGAAAAAAGGTAACGATAGTTTTTGGTGGAGCCATGACAGATACCAAAGTAAAAATCAATGGTAAAAGTGCAGGGGAAATACACCAAGGTGGCTTCTATGAGTTTTCGTACGATATCACCTCTTTATTAAATTATGGGGAGGATAATCTGTTAGAGGTGCATGTGTCCAAACATTCTGCAAACGCTTCTGTAAATGCCGCAGAGCGAAAAGCGGATTGGTGGTTGTTTGGCGGAATTTACCGTCCGGTGTGGTTAGAGGTAACTCCAAAATCACATATTGCACAGGTAGCCATAGATGCAAAAATGGATGGTACGGTCACATCAGAATTGACTTTAGGGAATTTTTCTCAAATGGGCAGTATGGAGGTCTTTTTGACCAAAGTGAACAGTACTGAAAAAATTGGGAGCGAAGTGTTTATCCTCAATCCAAAAAAATCATCTTTTGATCTTAAAACCAAATTCAGCGATATTGCCCCTTGGTCTCCTGAAACCCCTAATTTATATGACCTTCATTTCAGTTTACAACAAAATGGGGAGACCGTTCATAATATTACCAAAAGAATTGGTTTTAGAACCCTAGAATTCATTAAAAAAGACGGTATTTATGTAAATGGTAAGAAAATTATTATGAAGGGCATCAACAGGCATACCATTTGGCCGGAGTCTGGAAGAAGTACCAGTAAGCGCATTAGTATCATGGATGCCAACTTGTTAAAGGAAATGAATATGAATGCCGTGCGTAACCATTATCCGCCTGACACTCATTTTTTGGAAGCCTGTGATTCTTTGGGACTTTTTGTATTGGATGAATTGGCAGGATGGCAAAATGGTTATGATACAGAAGTAGGTACAAAATTAATTACCGAAATGGTTCGTAGGGATGTCAATCATCCATCAGTGCTAATGTGGGACCATGGTAATGAAGGCGGATGGAATTACGAGTTGGATTCCCTATTTTACCAATTGGACCCTCAAAAGCGTATCGTTATTCATCCATGGTCAGATTTTGATGGGTGGGATACGCACCATTATCCCGCTTACCAAACTGGGGTACATCGATTTGTAAATGGGGAGAATGTATTTTTTCCCACCGAGTTCATGCACGGTACGTATGATAACGGACATGGCGCCGGACTAGAGGATTTTTGGAATCATTTTAAGGAAAGTCCACTGTTTGCCGGCGGCTTTATGTGGGCATTTAGTGATGCCGCGGTTCGTAGAAGTGATTGGGAAGGCCCGCAATTATATGATTCTAAAGGTTCTTTGGCACCTGACGGAATTTTAGGTCCGCATCGTGAAAAGGAAGGTAGTTTTTTTACGGTTAAAGAAATTTGGGCTCCCATTCAATTTGCTCAAATGAAAATTACCCGAAAATTTGATGGTACTTTTTATATTACGAATGATTATATCTATACCAATTTAAATACATGTGCTCTTACATACCGTATTGTACAAGCGCCTGAAAATGCTTTCTATGCAGATAGCTCCCCTAAAATTATAGAAGAAGGCACTCTTAAAGCACCTAATTTAGAGCCTAAGGAAACTGGTAAGGTACATTTCCCCGTTACCAAGGATTTTTTTAAAGGAGATTGGTTAGAGATAACCGCCCATGACCAATTTAATAAAGAAATTTATACGTGGACATGGCCCATACACAACGCCCCATATTATAGCCATAAATTTATATCTGTTAAAAATGGTAATCCTAAGGCCAAGGTCGTAAAATCTAATGATGAAGTTATTTTGTCAGGTGGTGGAGTAAGCTTGAAATTGGATACAGAAAGCGGAAAAATTAAAAGTGTATCGAATAAGAAAGAAAAAATACCTTTTAATAATGGTCCAGAACCTATAGGGATGAAAGCACGTGTAAAAAGTGTAGATACGTATACAGACGGGCAAAATGCCGTTTGTTTAGTGAATTATACCGGAGGCATCCACTCCATAAAATGGACCATGTACCCAGATGGTCGCTTGCATATGGAAATGATAGCGCTCAAAAACGCAGGAAGAAACAGTGGTTTTGATGGTGCCTTTGTAGACGATAATATTAGCGCATTTGGTATTTCGTTCAATTTTCCAGAAGATGGAGTTGAGGGCTTTAAATGGTTGGGTAGAGGACCTTACCGTGTATGGAAAAATAGGATAAAGGGAACCACCTACGGACTTTGGGAAAAGGAATATAATAATACCATTACGGGCGAAAGTTTTGAAAATTTGATCTATCCGGAATTTAAAGGCTATCATGCCAATATGTACGGCGCTGCTTTAAAGGCTAATAACCATGGTTTTAAGGTGTTCAGTGAATCTCAAAAGGTTTTTCTTCGTTTATTCACACCAGAAGAACCTAAAAACGGATTTCCGGGCAGTCACCCGCAACCGGAATTTCCTTCTGGCGATATTTCCTTTTTATATGAAATACCGGCCATGCGTTCTTTTAAACCCATTGAACATCACGGCCCCCATAGTCAACCTGCTAGTATCCGTATTAAAAATGGGGATGAAGGTATACCCATGAATCTTTGGTTCGATTTTAGGGCGCAATCCAAATAGATATCGATATGTATAAAATTAAATTCGTCGTTTTTATTCTTTTTTCTTGCTTGATATTATCTCATTGTACATCAGCTAGAAAAGAAAAACCTACGGTGTATTTGGTAGGTGATTCTACGGTTAAAAACGGTCAAGGAGATGGTGCTGGCGGACTTTGGGGCTGGGGAGATTTTATTGGCCAGTTTTTAGATAGTACAAAGGTGAATGCAGAAAATCATGCCTTGGGCGGTACCAGTAGCAGAACGTTTCAAGATTTGGGACTATGGGATTCCGTTAATGTAAAGCTTCAAAAAGGAGATTATGTCCTTATACAGTTTGGTCATAATGATGACGGACCCATTAATGATAATCATAGGGCACGTGGCACCATTAAAGGTATTGGAGATGAAACCGAGGAAATTGATAATATACTTACCGGTAAACACGAGATTGTTCATTCCTACGGATGGTACATACGAAAAGTGGTAACAGAAGCAAAAGAGAAAGGTGCCATCCCTATTGTATTGTCGCCTATTCCAAGAAATAAATGGGTTAATGGTAAAGTGCCCTTGAATAATACTAGTTATGGGCTATGGGCCAAACAGATTGCAGAAGAGGAAGAGGTGACTTTTATTGATTTGAATACAGCCATGGCCATGAGAATGGAAGCTTTGGGCGAATCAAAAATAACTGGTGCTTATTTTTATACTCATGATCATACCCATACAAGTGCAAAAGGTGCGGTATTGGCATCGGAAGTTATTATTGATGCCTTAAAAAAATCATCCAATTCCTTAGTTGATTTTGTACTTGACAAACCTACCATCAATTTACCCAAAAAGAGAAATTTATTTTTGGTCGGCGATTCTACCATGGCAGATAATGGTGATGAAAATGCCGTGGGCTGGGGTGTTCCTTTTCCTATTCATTTTGATACGACACGAATACAGATAATCAATAAAGCAAGGGGAGGTAGAAGCTCAAGAACATTTATGTATGAAGGATTATGGGACAGTGTATTAAAACAAATACAACCAAAGGATTTTGTACTGTTTCAATTTGGACATAATGATGCTGGCAATGTTGACAAGGCCAAATTTAGAGGATCTTTACCTGGTATTGGTAATGAGACACAAGAAGTGGTCAGGCCAGATAGTAGGCGCGAAACGGTACATACGTTTGGCTGGTACATTAAAAAATTTATAAAAGAAACGAAAGCAAAAGGCGCTATACCTATTGTGCTTAGTTTAACGGTACGTAATGAATGGCCGAGTGGTATTGTTGAGCAACGGACGGATTCATATATAAAATGGGCACGGGAAGCTGCCAAAGCTGAAAATGCCATTTTCTTGAATATTAGCGATAGTCTCGCGGTAAAATACCAAGTATTAGGAAAAGAAAAGGTGGCCCATTTTTTCCCCAAAGACCATACGCATACAGGAGAAGAGGGTGCCAACTTCAATGCTAAAATAATTGCTAAAAGCCTTAAACAGGAAAAAGTTTCAGGTATTCGAGATTATATTTTCATTAAGGACAACTAAAATAGTTAGGTTAGTGTACAGGAATCTCATAATAGGGTGAAGCATCTTTTGGTGTAAGTGCCAACTGATCTAAAACAATACCTGTCTGATTCACATAAACTTTAAATGAATTTTTTCCCGCGTGTTCAATACCAACAGGAATACGTACAAGCTTACTGTTACGTAAAACGTTTTCTTTCCATTCTTGGCTACGGCCTTTGGTATTCAATTCTATTGCAGGTCCAGGTACGCTGTTTATTTCTATGGTAACGCTATGGTCAAAATTGTTGGCATGTGTGGGGGTAAACCGTAATTCCAACATATAGTCTCCGGGTTTTTCAACATTAAAATCATAGGACACCCATGGCTTATCATCTGTAAAATAGGCTGTTTTTAAAGGGAATAAGGTAATTGCTTTGTTACTGAACCCAAACCCATCTATAGCCTGCCAATTTCCTTGGGAGTCATTAAAATCAGTAGCATTTTTAAACTGTCCCTGAAAAGCCGTAGCGGGCAATTTACCATCTTCCTTTTGTTTCATCCTAGATGGCAATGAGTCAAAAACGGGAAGATTTCTTGGTTTCATGGACATCATATTGTTCCACTTTCCATCTAACATTTCCTTGTTGTAGTATGCTGTCAATTTCGTGATTTTTTGATATGCCGTTTGGCTGTTTTGGAGATATTCTTTTTCAGGGGTGTTAGTGGTATTTGCTAATTGGTGGTATAAAAACTTCTGGTTCATTAAAGCGGCCCCCTTTACTGGATATTCCACCAATTGAAACCATGCTGCTAATTTTTCTTTAGGTATTTGTTTGGTAAGACGTTCTATTTGAGCTACAAGTGCGTTGTAACTTTTAATTCTGTTCATGGCTGCTTCACTAGTGAAACTGGATAATTTTGTTTTGGTGGTAGGCTCGGTTTGGCTCCAGCCCATAAATTCCGGCCTTCTTAAAAATGCCAAACGATAGTATTCGTTCATCACCTCTTTGACCTCATGGGCTACGTCAGCTCCAAATTCCCGTGCTGCCCAATCTTCCATGTGGTCAGAAATACCGTCAGATTTTATCGAGTTGATATCCCAGGCCATATCTAAAAAGAATTCCATGTTGTATTCGCCAGGTTTAATATCCCCAACATTGGCTATCCATATTTTTTTTGCCCCATTGGCGTAAGCTCTTTGCATTTCATACCAAATAAGTCCGGGTTGGGTCGTGCTTAGCCAAAGATAATCATGGGGTCTTCCCCAATAGCTCAAATGGTAGTATACACCGCTTCCGCCAATTCGTTTTTGCTCTTCTTCATTGCTCAATCTGCGTATATATCCATAATTATCATCGGTCCACATTAGGGTGACATCCTCAGGTACTTGTAGCCCTTCATCATAGATATTCAGGACTTCCTTATAGGGGATGAATACTTGTGGAATTTTGGTTATAGGTATTTCCAAGGTATTGGATAGCATGCTGCGCTGCGTAGTCATAATGGTGTCCACAAAAGCCATTCCCTCGGCCAAACTTGAAACGCCTTCCATACCGCTGTCATGAATACCGCGCATACCCAAGGTCATAATGGTATTGACGTTTTTCTCCTTGATTTCAGCAATTCGGGATTGCCAGTATTCGTTAATACGTTCTTTGTTGGTACTGTAATCGTATTTGCCGAATTCATGGTTCCATTCTGCCACATTATTACGCATCATAGGTTCAGCATGAGAAGTGCCGATGACCATATGGTATTTCTCGGCCATGGCCCCATTTCCTTCTACCGTAAAAAATCCTTGCGTACAAGGGTGCATGGCAGGCCAAATGGTGTTTGCTTTTAGGCGCAATAGCAATTGAAAGATTTTTTCGTAGGTTTTTGGACCAATATCCCCTGTTTCAGGTTCAAAAGTTTTGGCTGCCCATGGTTGTAATCCCCAATCCTCATCGTTTAAAAAAATACCGCGATACTCTACCGAAGGTGATTCTGTAATACCTTCTGTTGGGATATGAATATCGAGTATTTCTTTTTTTGCGGGCACCACATCTGCCCACCATTGCCATGGGGAAACACCTAGGCGTTCCGTTAACTCGAATATTCCATAAACGGTACCCCTAACATCGCTTCCCGTTATGATTACATTTTCTTCTTTTTGCTGAATTTTAAATGACTCCCATGAATTGTTATCAGAATCGTTTAATTCCAATTTTTTGATAAGCTGATTTTGGAATGTGCCAATATAAATTCCTTTGCTCTTAGGTTTCGTGGTTTTAATAATATTGGGCTTTTTGCCGGTAATTTGTTTTACGTCTTTGGAAAGCTCCTCAGTAGCCCATAATATCAATGGGTCAGATTCTGGGTCTACATAGATGTTTGTAGCAACATGGCTATCCGCCAATAAAAACTTGCCGGACTCCTGTTTGTTAGCACAAGAGATAAATAGGTTACCTAATAGGAATACGAGTAAAAAATTTTTCATTAGTAAGTTTTAAGGCATTTTATGCAATCCTTCCCATTTTACGTTCCATGTACCATCTTTTGGAAAACCTGGATTTTCAATAGTATTTCCGTCAAAACCGGCACACATCATCGCTACTGCGGCAAGATATCCTCCGTTTCCAGGAAGATATAGGGTTAATCTTGGGGTTTGGTAATTATGGCCGCTAGGTAAGTAGGTGTTGGTCACCTCGTCCCTAAAAAGTGCTTTAATGGCATCTTCTGGCCTGTTCAATCTGGTGGCGGTCATGGCCTCCAAAGGAAAATCCCACCCCCAGGTATG
>CBFIGW010000150.1:0-7449 GCA_965662155.1 Maribacter sp.
CATAAAATTTCTAATGATGTAATATTTTTTTTATCCCCTAAACCAAAATGCACTATGTTTTGAACAGATGACATGTATCCCCTATTCAAATAATGTTCATGAAATTGGAAAGACCCGTCTTCAAACCTAGCGACCACTTTGGCTCCTATAGCCGTAGTACCAGATTTTAAATCGTTTAATTTTATATATAAATAATTGTTACTTGATGGCTCTAGATCATTTAAGTTGTTTTCAAATATAAAAGCTGGATCATTAATGTTATTTACTATATAATCCAAATCACCATCATTATCCAAATCAGCGTATGCAGCACCATTGGAGAAAGACGGAATATCTAAGCCCCATTCATTACTAACATCGGTAAACCTATTATTACCAGCATATTTATAAGCATAATTTGCAATCTTAATGGTGGGTATTGAATCTAAAATTTTAGCAGGACTTAAAAAGCGACTAACATCAAATTTAAAGTCCCCAAAGTCCAAATCCGTTATATCTCTAGGAAATCCGTTTGTAATTAGTAAATCTTTAAAACCATCATTGTCCATGTCAACGAAAATAGGAGACCAGCTCCAATCTGTTTTGGCGACCCCTGCCATTAAGCCTATTTCACTAAATGGCACCCCTATACCGTTACCTTTTTGTAACATATTTCTGCTGTATTGGTGTTCATATCCAAATCGCTCATCTAAAACATAATTAATGTAATTACTTTTTGCAATGGTCGTTTTTAGTCTTTGATTGGTTTCTCCCAACATGTCAAGAGTAATTATATCTTGGAAACCATCATTATTATAATCGGCAATATCAGAACCCATTGAAAATTTACTTTGATGTTTAACAAAGTCTTTTATTTCATTGGTAAATGTTCCATCTTGATTATTGATATAAAGTAGGTCATTGGTTAGATAATCATTACTTACATAGATATCTGGCCATCCGTCATGATTAAGGTCGGCAATGGCTAATCCTAGACCGTAACCTTCTATAGTTATACCTGCTTCTAAGGTAACATCACTAAATGTACCATCACCATTATTGTGATAAAGACGATCATTACTCAAAGCGGAACCATCTGTTATTTTCTTTCTATAGTTGGCAGGAAGTACGTGAATATCAACATTGTTTAAAACGTAAAGATCTAAATGGCCATCTTTGTCATAATCAAAAAAGGTAGCCCCCATACTGTTTCCAGTACCAGCTATACCATAATCGGTAGCCATCTCTTTAAATTTGGGAATACCATCACTATTTGTACCTTGATTAACAAACAATAGGTTTGCTTTTTCCTTCTCGGTAGGTAGCATGGCCGAGCAAACATAAATATCCAATAAATTATCATTGTTGATATCTACTAGTGAAATACCGGTATTCCAACTTTGTTCCGCTTCTATGTTAGCCTCCTTGGAGACATCTTTAAATTTGAGATTACCTTCATTTATATATAGTTTGTTAGTAACCTGGTTACCCGTAAAAAAAATATCAGGTTTATCATCATTGTTAAAATCGCCAATAGCAACCCCTCCACCATTAAAAATGTATTCACTGCTCATTATGTTAAAACTGTCGTTTTCAACAATTTTATTGTTGAAGTCGATCCCCGACTGTTCAGCACTAATTTTTGTAAATAAAGTTTTTTTTTCTTTTTTACATGAAAAAGAGAATATTAGGATGAAAACTATTATAAAGGGGTAATTTTTCATTATTATATAGAAATTATATTGACAAAGATGCGTAATACATCCATGGGAAAAATTGAAACTATATCCTGTTTCATAATCATAATCATTATATAAGACTATTTGGCAAACATTATATATGTTCTAGAGTAAAAATATTAAATATTGAAATTTTAATTTGTTAAATTACTTTTTAAAAGTAGCTTCTGAATGTGAAAAATCAATTCTTTCTGACTTTACTCTGAATTCTTTACCATCCTCAAGTGGTATTGGAGTTTCCATCATAAACATTCCAAGGAACTTTTACCGATATTTCTTTAGTTGGGTCCGGAGCATAATACATTGCAAAGTCCCAAGTATACATAGGTCTATTAATAGAATCCCTATTATTTTTATTGACTTAGTCGTTTTAACAAGAACGTGAAAGTAATTAATTAAGGGTAAAAATACTTAAAAAACATGGAGCTAAGATTCAAGAGCCTTTCCCTTTTCCAGTTCCGAGAGCGGTTTACCCGATATACAAATACGGGGCCATAGCATGGACTAAAACTTATGCAACTAATGAGCCTTATGAATGGTTTATGAAGCAACGATTACCTAATTAGTTTTGAACTATTTTAGTTAAACAGGGATGATTTATAAACTTTAAAGTGACTCTTTAGTGTTGTTTATTGTAATTTTTCTTGTGGTATTACCTTTATTATTCTTAAAAGAGATTTCTACCATAGAGGGAGTAACAATGATACTTCTGCTAGATTGAGAATAAAAACTATTGCCTAAATATGCTTCCATTAGTCTTTGTGAACTATCGGAGAATTTTATAATAGCTTTTACCTCATCTGGATTAAATAGCTCTATTCTTGCTATTGAATTGTCCTTTCTTTCAAATACTTTTAGTGAATCATTGTTTTGCGAAGCTAATACAACAGGATTGTTCTTGCTGTTTATCAATGACACAAGTGCTTTACCATCTCCTGGCACAAAAAATCTACTTTCTTCTATAGAAATAGATTTCATTGAGCCATTGCCTTGATTTTTTAAGACTAATCCCATAAGTGCATCTGCCATACCTTGCTGTACTTCCATGCCATAATCATTACCAACCATTAATATATCTAAATGGTTATCCCTATCAATATCTTGTGGTAAAATACCATATACCGGTCCATATTGAGTTTCTATAGGAAGTTGATGCATTTTGAATTTACCCTCACCTAAATTTTCTATCCATGAAGTTTCCATATAATTAAAAGAAAGAATTTTGGCATCATCTAAGAGACCATCATCAGCAAACATTTCTGGCAAGGTAGAAGCTCCAAACTCTCCAAAGGAGTTAAACTTTTTTCGAATACCGACATATTGTTTTGTAACATCCTGCCAAGGATGATATAAATATTCTTTTTTAACACCTACACTATCTCTAAGGTAATATGAAATTAGAGGGTCAATTGTACCATTGTTATCTAAATCTTTGGCATAGAGTCTAATAGGTTGATCTTGTGATCCTTTAAAATTAATGTTTCTACCAAAATTCCCAGCTATGTAGTCTATGTCTCCATCATTATCTAAATCTGCAGAAGCTAGACTATTCCACCAACCCATTTTATTTTCTAAAGTAGTACTTGCCGTTATCTCTTTTAGTTTACCATTTTTATTTTCAAAAATCCGTATTGGCATCCATTCCCCAGCTAAAATAAGGTCTGGCCAAAAGTCATTATTAAAATCGGTCCATAGAGCGTCACTGATGAGTCCTGGGTACATAAGGTCCTCATTAACTTTTTCTGTGACATCAACGAATTTTATTTCACCATTACTGGTTTGATTTTCAAAGATGTAAGAACGATCGGACTCCGGATAAGAAAAAGGTAAAACCCTGCTGGCAACGAATAAATCTAAATCGCCATCACGGTCAAAATCTGCAGCTTTTACAGATGAGGAATTACTGTTTTTATCCGGTAAGGCACTGGAAAAGTCAGTAAAGTTACCTTGTCCATCATTGATCATCAGCTTATCCTTATAATACTCATGACCAATTGGATATTGCCCACACCCCCTTGCAATATATAAATCTAAATCCCCATCATTATCTACATCGAATAACAATGTTCCTGCATCCTCCTCTAATTTATCCACATTTTTATAGGCGACTTCTTTCTTAATAAATGATCCGTCTTCATTTTGTATAAACCATGTTTCATTCTCGGCACGGCTACCTGCAATAAATATATCTTCAAGGCTGTCCCCATTTATATCACCTACAGAAACTGAGGGACCGTATTGTGAAAATTTATGGGGAAGTGTACGTTGAAAATTAAAATCAATAAAATCGGCATCCTTATTCTGGTAATTAAGATTGTATTTTGTGGATACTTCAGTGAATAGGGATTTAGGCTTTTGTGTAGATGATTTTTTAGTATTTGGGTCATAATTAATATTTAGTTTTTGATTTGGATTTAAATCTGTTACGCTTTGTAATTTACCATTAGGCCAGGTTATCAATAAACTATCAATTGATTTTTTAATTCCTAAACCAAAATGGACGGTATGTTCTGGTTGGGAAAGATATCCTCTTCCCGAAAGAATAGTATGTTGTTGTATTTGCCCATTGGCATATAATGCTACTTTAGCCCCTATTGCCGCTTGGTTTTCTTTAAGTCCAACTAGTTTAATTCTTAAAAAATTATCTTCTGGGTGAAGTATGGAGGCATTGTTTTCCAATAACAGGACATTGTCATCTATATTATTAATTACAAGATCTAAATCACCATCTTCATCCAGATCTCCATATGCAGCACCGTTGGAGAATGTTCCGAAATCTAATCCCCATTCTTTGGTAACATCTTTAAAACCATTGCCTTCTTTGTTTCTAAAAACAAAATTTGGTATTTTAATTTCTGGAATAGCAGCAATTAGTTTCTCCTTACTAACTAATCTACTCGCAGTAATTCTAAAATCACCAAAATCCCTATCGGTAACATCTTTTGGAAACCCATTGGTAATCAATAGGTCTTTCCATCCGTTATTGTCGTAATCAGCAAACAAAGGAGCCCAGCTCCAGTCTGTTTCTTGAACGCCAGAGAACATACCAATATCAGCAAAAATGGGTAATTGTGTTTCTGGATTTACACCCATGTTTTGTTGTAGCGTGTTTCTTGTATATTGATGTTCGTAGAGGTATTTTTTTGTAAATATTTCTTTTTGATAGCTACTTGGCCCTTGAAATAATTTTTTTCTTTTATTGTAGTATGGTTGCATTTCGGTAGTGAAAATATCCATACGACCGTCATTGTTTATATCGGATATATCGCTCCCCATTGAGGATAGACTAAAATGTTTGAATATGTCTCCTGCTCTATTTGTGAAAGTACCATCTGTATTGTTGATGTATACCAAATCATTACTTAGAAAATCATTTGCTACATATATATCCGACCAACCATCATTGTTAAAGTCGTGTATTAATGTGCTGTGGCTATAACCATGAAAACGTATTCCAGCTTTTTCAGAAACATCAATAAATTTTCTTTGATTTAAACTATCAATAAAAGTATTTTCGTATAAAACGTCTCTGCTCATTGATGTACCATCATCTGTTAAAGGACTAAATTGGTTGGGATTAATACCTTCAATTCTATTTACGCCAATAAACACATCTAAATCACCGTCTTGATCATAATCAAAAAATTGTGCATGAGAAGAATAAGTTTCATCATTAAGGCCATACGCTTCAGCTTGTTCAATAAAAGTGGGTATACTATCAGAATTATTGCCCTGATTTATATACAGAAGATTTCTTCTTAATAGACTATCTTTTCTAAATGTGTTACAAACATATATGTCCAACAATCCATCTAAGTTAACATCCACCATAGAAACACCAGAGGACCATTGTAAACTATCTGTTTTTTGAATTTTAGATATTTCGGTGACATCTTTAAATTTTAATTCACCTTTGTTAATGTAAAGTTTATTATCTACTTGATTGGCTGCTAGAAAGATATCGTCTAGCCCATCATTGTTAATATCGCCCAAAGCTACGCCGGCACCGTTGTATACAAATTCATTATCTAAAATGTTTATGGAATCATTTTCTGATAACAGATTATTGAAGTTAAGACCTGAAGTAGAAGCAGGAACAATGGTAAACATAGCTTTTGGTTCATTTTTGCAATTGGTAAGTAAGAATATTGCAAGTATGCCTATTGATTTGATGAGGAACCTATTCATTATATTGCATAAAATTAGAGTTAACAAAGATGCATGAAGCATTAAAAAGAAACAAAAAAAGGCTGCCAAATTTTGGCAGCCTTTTCATGTTAATCACTGTAATACTTATTAATACCCAGGATTCTGAGTTAATACGCCCTCTTCACTTTGATCAATTTGTGCCTGTGGTATTGGGAAATACTCGTTTTTACCTGCAGTAAAGCTAGCACCTCCAAATTTAGTTACCAATAATGTGGATTCATAATCTAAGTATGAATTCAGCTCTTCCGCGGCAACACCCCATCTAACGAGATCAAAGAATCTATGACCTTCCTCACCAAGCTCTAATTTTCTTTCAAATCTTACAGCTTGTCTGGCAAAGTCAGCATTTGGGAACGATGTATATTCTGAAATCACATAGTTTGCAGCATTTTCATCTGAATCGTACTCTTTTACCCAATGCTCGGAATTAGCGGCTCTTGCTCTTACCAAGTTCACATATTCCAAGGCTTTATCTAACGATCCAGCTTCAATTTCAGCCTCTGCAGCCATTAAAAGAACATCTGCAAAGCGAATAATCGTATAGTTCATAGTGGCATAACCACGTGTCCATGAACTACCGTCAGTAAAGCTATTTTCCTGACTTCTATAATAGATGTATTTTTTAGGAGAATACGGACCGGCATAAGGTTGGCTACGAATCCAAGCCTTCCCTGGGTGATCAATCCAATCTAAATAAGGAATTCCTCTTCTACCAATAACATGGTCAATTCTAGGGTCTAGTGGACCGGCATCTTCAGTAAACGGCTCATCTGCTTCAATACCGTAATCATTTGCGATTACGTTTGCTGGGTCATTATATGACCCGTCCAATAGGGGTAAACCTTCAGCGGAAGTTCTGTAGGAGTTTGCCATTTCAAAACTGGGTTGAAAGAAACCACAACAGTTACCAGGTCCATCGGAACCTGTATTGTATGGGTAATTTAAATCATCAAATGCATTGGCATTTTGAACACTACCGGTATTATTAGCAGATTCAACATCCATAACAGCCTCGGCATGTTGATCATTTTCAGCATTGAAAATTTGAGCATAATCATCCAAGAGTGCATATTTAACTCCGTTTGAAGTAACACCATTAGCAATAACATCATCAAACCAAGTTTTAGCTTCACCGAATTTTTGTTGAAATAACTTGGCTTTTCCCATATAGGCTGCAGCCGCCCACTTGTTAACTCTACCAGCTCCGTTTACACCAGGAAGGTTATCATAAGCAAATTGGAAATCGGACTCAATTTGCGCCCAAGCATCTCCGTTGTTTGGCAATAATGCAATCTCTGGAGATGGGACTGTTTCATCAAAAACAACGATGTTATTGAAATGCTTTTTAAGATCAAAATAGAAATGACCTCTTAACATTCTTGCTTCTCCTGAAATTCTTGCTAAATCTGCAGGTTGTAAGGCATCCGGACTGTTAGTAATGGTGGCTAGTACTCTGTTTGCTCTAGCTACCCCTTCAAAGCGACCTCTCCAAAGGTTGTTAAGATCTCCACTTGTTGGATCT
>CBFIGW010000151.1:0-7389 GCA_965662155.1 Maribacter sp.
ATGGAAAGTCCTGTAGATTCAGCCATTTTGGGAATCCAACTGGTTAAAAAATAGAGACAACCAAATGCTAGAAACAATGCTGTCCAAAGCTGCAATGTTGGAATTTTGTATTCGTTACTCACCAATCTTTTCACTGGAATACCCGCTGCTTTGGTAATTCTTTCTGGTAGTTGTGAAAGCTGCTCCAGTTTCATTTTACCCAAAATTCTATTGATTTTTTGCAAAGCCCCCTTGGGTTGCTTGTTTAAGTAGAAATCTATGGATTCCGATAAAAACACAACGATTAAGGGTATGGTAACAAAAGAGGCCAAGCCTGCCAATTGGAACATGGTCTGCCATCCACTATTGGGCACTACCGATGCGGCCACCATACCAGACAGTACCGCCCCTACCGGATAACCGGAAATAACAAAACTCACCCAAAAATCCCTAGATCTGTCCGGTGTATATTCAGCCGTTAATGCCGCCGTACTGGCCAACATACTTCCAATGCCAATACCGCTTAAAAATCGTAATAAAATGAGCTGTGGAACACTTGTTGTCCATGCTGTAAACATAATGCTGGTGCCCATTAAGAGAGCACTGATCAATATCATGTTCTTTCGGCCCATATGATCCGCAAACGGTGCCAAGAAAAGGGCTCCAATGGTCATACCCGCTAAACCGGAACTAAATACTATTCCCAAGGCCTCAGGACCCACCTGCCAAGATTTGGCAATGGCCGGCGCACAGTACGAAATGACCAGTACATCCATCCCGTCCAAGATATTCATTAGAAAACAAACGAAAATGGTAGCATATTGCAGTTTGGACATTGCACTCTGGTCAATACGTTTTTTTATGGTTGGTTGCATGGCTAGTTTTTAGTTTCCAATATGCCCGGTAAAAGGCTTTCGTTATATATTTTATCTACGATGGCTTTTCTGTGGGATAAAATAGCCCGTTGGTTAATAGAGCCTTTATCCGTTATTTCACCCTTATCAATGGACAGTTCAAAATCTGCAAACAGGGCACGTTTAATTTTTGTGGAGCTACCTGTACTTTTTTGCCCCAGAAGATTTAAAATACGTTGTAATTCCTGACAGACTTCAATTGAACTTACCAACGCTTTAACACTGTTTTCCGTAGTAGCAACTGCAAACTTCTTACAGGCATTAAGGTCTGGAAATACAATAGCACCTAAATAATCCTTGTCATGTCCTGTAATAACGGCATCCTTTATAAGACCATTGCTTGCTGCAATTAGTTTAGCGCGTAATACCCCTACGCTTACCCAGGTTCCTGTACTTAACTTAAAATCTTCTGCAATCCTTCCATCAAAGAGCATTCCCGCATTTGGGTCATCTACATCAATAAATTTTAAGGCATCTCCGGTTTTATAAAAACCTTCTTCATCAAAGGAATTTGAAGTAGCCTCCTTATTTTTCCAATACCCTGGTGTTAAATTCGGGCCTTTAAAACGGGCTTCCAACTTATCACCATCAGGCACTAGTTTGATCTCTAAGCCAGGAACGGGAACCCCTAACATACCAGACAAACTGCCATATTTTGTATTGAACATAGCTGATGGACTTGCTTCTGTCATTCCCAATCCTGATGAAATCAGTATTTTTTTACAAATGGTTTTCAAGGCCAAGTTCTCTAAACTGTTCCATACATGTTGGGACATACTGGCTCCTGCATAGAAGAACATTTTTAACCGAGAGAAAAACAATGTTCTCAATTCTGTATCATTTTTCAAAAACGGAATCAATTCTTCAAAACCTTTAGGTACATTAAAGTAAACCGTTGGGGCAAAGTTCTTTAGATTTTCTACGGTCGTTAAAATACCTTTTGGGGTTGGGTTGCCTTCGTCAATATAAAGACTACCACCATTATAGAGCGTTAATCCAAAATTATGGTTTCCGCCAAAAGTATGGTTCCAGGGTAGCCAATCCATTAATTGAAGTCCACCATCTTTAAAAAAAGGAAACGTCTGCGTGATCTGCTGCCAATTTGCGGTCATATTACCATGGGTATTTATGACACCTTTTGGTAATCCGGTAGAACCCGAAGTGAACAATATCTTTGCAATGGTATTTTGGTTTACTGTTTGATGAGCTCTTTCTACAGCAGCGGTTACCTCTGTTTTTAAAATCCTGTCAAAAGAAATAGAATTTGCGGTACCATTTGCTACGGATAAGATTGGGATAGCCGGAGCAACATTCTGAATAGCGCTTCCAAATTGTGCCTCATCCTGAACAAAAATAAGCCCAGGTGTCAATGTTTTTATACAATGATGAAGTTTGGCATAGTCCGTTGATTTTAGAGAGTAAGCTGGACTTATTGGTGCATAGGGAATACCTACGTGCATCGCGGCCAAGGCCACCAGTGCGTGTTCTAGACTATTGCAAGAAAGTATAGCTATTGGATGATCTATTGATGCTCTACTTTCCAACAAAAACTGTGCAATATGTTGTACCCTTTTCCAAGTTTGCTTGTAGGTCAACGCCACCCAATCGTTATTATGGTCCCTTTTTGCCAAAAATACAGTGTCTGGAATTTTAGATGCCCACTGTACCAAGCGTTCCGTGATACGATGTGGATATTCCTCTAAGGCAATACGTGATCTTAGATAGGAAGTACCACTTTCGTCTATTCGTTTTTTAATATCAATAGCTATCGTTGGTATTTGCAAATAGGTAGTATTTCCGTTTCCTGGTAATTTGGTTGCCATAGCTTAATTTACTTGATAAAATCGTATTACCACTTCACTTTCCAATCGTGCTCCACTAGCCACGGCAATAATTTTATTCAGCCATTTGTACTTCTCATGCGAAGTCTCAAAAGTAGCCGCAGTTCGCATATAGTACTCGCTTGGATCTACAAATTCTCCTTTTGCCATACGAGCCAATATTTCTGGGAATGCATGTCTAATGCCTTCGTTAACAATGTATATTAATGCACCATCATCGGTCTGTAAAGTGTATTGTGCTACTATGTCTGCCGTACCGTCCGCACGCACCGTTTGCCAATCTGCGCCACCAGATAATATTTTACCCTTTAATTTAGGTCCCTCAAAAGTACCTCCCACAATATTGATTATTCTTCTATTACCGTAAGTGGTAATCCCTAATTCCTGTGCAGGTTCCAACAAAACTTTTTCCTCAAAAAGAAACTCTAGTTTTGGCTTTGGAATCTTACTTTGGCCAAAACTGCTGATAAAAATAAAAAAGCTTGGCAGTAGTACTGCTAACCATTTTATATTTTTCATTACATATGATTCTCTATTCATTTGAAATATCTTGGTTTACGGTATTACACCGCTATTCCCCTACTTTTTGGGCACGTCCTTCCAAAAAATCACGTAACCTCTTTTTTGCTTCAGGGGCATCTTGGGCTATAGCACCGGCCATGGACTCCATCATAAATCCAACATCATGTCCCCCGTCTACTATTCTCGGTAGAATATTGGTGAGTGCAAAATTTGTCATAGGGGCATTGCCCGCTATTTTTATTGCTAATTCTTCAGCCTTGGCCCTACCCTCTCCATCTTTTTCTACATATTGGGAAAGTCCCACCAGATAACCTTCATCGGCCTTATAAACACGTCCCGTTAACATCATATCCGTCATTCTAGAAGTGCCTATGAGTTTAGGCAATCTTACAGATCCACCACCTCCAACAAAAATCCCTCGCTGGCCTTCGGGAAGTGCATAAAAAGTGGATTCTTCCGCAACGCGAATATGACAGGCACTTGCCAATTCCAATCCGCCACCAACACAGGCCCCATGCAATAATGCTACTACAGGAACCGTACTGAACTGTATCTTATCCATGGCCCCGTGCCATTTTCTTGAATGAAGCATTCCTTCAATTGCGCTACTCTCCTGTAAATCAAACAAATCCAAACCGGCACAAAAGTGCTTTCCATTTCCATAGAGCACTATACATTTAGCGTCTTTGGGAATATTAGAAAAAACGGTCTCAATCTCTGAAATGGTTGCCGTATTTACAGCATTCCTCTTTTCCGGTCTATTAAGACCTACATACAGAATAGCATCCTTCAATTCTACTTTTAAATTCTTGGGTGGTTTACTCATTATCTTTATTTATTTGGCAGTCATACGAATTGCTCCATCTAGACGGATTACCTCACCATTAAGCATTTGATTTTCTATAATTTGTTTTGCCAATTGTGCAAATTCATCCGGTCTTCCCAAACGAGATGGAAAAGGAACCTGCTCCCCTAATGATTTTTGGGCATCTTCTGGCATTCCTTTTAATAATGGGGTTTCAAAAATACCCGGAGCAATTGACATTACGCGTATTCCGAATCGTGCAAACTCTCGTGCTATAGGCAAGGTCATTGCTACTATGCCTCCTTTGGATGCGGAGTAGGCCGCTTGACCTATTTGCCCGTCAAAGGCAGCAACCGAAGCCGTATTGATAATAACCCCACGCTCCCCACTTTCACCAGGTTCATTGTTTTGAATTACCTCAGCCGCCAATCGTAATACATTGAAGGTTCCAATAAGATTTATTTGAATTACGTTTGTAAAACTTTCCAAGTCATGGATTTCATCTCTTCCCAAAACCCGTTTAGCGGGACCTATTCCTGCACAACTAATTGCTCCATTAATAGTTTTGAATTTTTCTAAACCTTTAGAGATTGCCTGTTTAATATCTGCTTCTTTGGTGACATCTGTCTTAATGAACAATGCATTTTCACCAAATTCTTGTGCGACGTCATTCCCTATCTTTTCATTAATGTCCAATAAAATGACTTTACCGAGATTATCTAATATAATTTTGGCCGTTGCTCTACCTAGTCCAGAAGCACCGCCACTTATTAGAAACACCTTATCCTTGATATTCATATAATGACTTTGTTTTTATTGTTATATACTTTTGATTCAAATACCCGTTGCTAAAGGAGTCCTTATGACACTATAAAATCATGGAACATCTTCAAAAGTAAAAATGGTTTATTGTCGAAATCTATATAATTAAGCATTAATACTGATATATACTTAAAATTACAATTGGATTAATATGGTAAAGTAAATAAATTCATAGCTATTTTTTTGGTAATATAACGCTCAATTTTATTCAAAATCAATCAATTTTCCAATTCACGATATGCTTTTGGTGTAACTCCCGTATGCAATTTAAAAAAGCGAGTCAAATCAATATGGTCGGTTTTACCAATATTTATCGCTATTTCACCTATGATGAAATGGACTTGTTTTAATAAAACCTTGGGGTAAGAAATTAAAAAAACCAACCCTCTTCTATACGGTAGTCAAGGAATTTTAAGATGTGAAACATAACTTTCTATCTTGACGATTTGAATTTGGTGGTAACCGGCATATGTGATTGGTTTCCATCTTGGGAACAAAGCAGGAATCAAATTGCGATGTAGCTAGACTGGGTATTTTAGAATTATCCTTGATGATAGTCATGCACTTACATTAAAATTTCCATATCATCATTGGACAAGGTAGTTCTACCGGTATTTAAAAGGCGTTCATACAACCCCTTTAATTTAGGAATTTCGTAGTCAAAGAAATACTGTAAAGTCACCATTTTAGACTTTAAATAGACTTCGTTTGGCGTATCTACCAATTTTTCTTGTACAGTAACGCCCTGTTTTATCCATTGCCAAGCAATATTCAAGGTGCCAAAACTTTCCATATACCATGTTGCGTCTGCGAGATACACCTCAGCAGAACTTTTAGCGGTTAATTGCACGATATGCTTTGTTATCTCCTGAAATTTAGACAGCTCTTTTTTAAGCCTTTCCGAATATGGGACCAACTCCTTAAAATCCATTGCCTTTTTTATATCATCCAACACCACTTCCTGCCATATAACTAGGTTTTTACCCCCATTGGCCAATACTTGTCTTGCCAGTAACCCTAACGACTGAATACCTGTGGTGCCTTCATAAATAGGCAATATGCGAACATCCCTTGCCAACTGTTCCAATGGAAAATCCTCGGTGTAGCCATAACCCCCTAATACTTGTAACCCATGATTAACGGAGCTTACGCCTTTTTCGGCTCCATAGGTTTTTGCAACTGGTGTCAACAAATTCAAAAGTCCTGTGTATTTCTTTTTATCAGATTCATCATCGGTATGTTTTTGGATATCCAAATATGCATAGCACTGCAAGACAAAAGACAACGTTCCTTCAACAAAAGCTTTTTGAGCCAAGAGCATTCGCCTAACATCCGGATGGTTGATAATAGCCGTTGTTTCATTTTTAGGTTTAGATTCATTTAAATGTCTTCCTTGTTTTCGCTCATGGGCATATCTAAGGGAATGGTAATAGGCCGCAGAAGCTATTCCCGCACCCATGGAACCTACGGACAAACGGGCATTGTCCATCATAAGAAACATATGGTGTAACCCTTTGTTGGCTTCACCCATTAAATACCCTTTACAGTTGTTAGTTGACCCAAACTCTAAATGCATGGCTGGCGTAGCTTTTTGCCCCATTTTATGGTAAATACCTATAGATTTTACATCGTTATCAGAACCGTCGATGTTTTTGGTAGGTACAAGAAATAATGAGATTCCCTTGGTACCTTGAGGTGCTCCTTCTATACGTGCCAACACCAGATGTACTATATTTTCGGTAATGTCATGGTCACCTGCCGAAATAAATATTTTTTGACCGTTTATACTATAACTGCCATTCTTCTGTGGTGCCGCTTTCGTAGTAATATTAGCCAAGGAACTACCAGATTCTGTTTCGGTTAAACACATCGTACCTAACCAATTTCCAGAAAGGATATGGGGTAAATAATAATTCTTTTGTTCCTCTGTTCCAAAAGTGGAAATTACATTTGCCACCCCTTTTGCCAAATCTGTATACATGATAAAACTGTTAGATTTGGAACAAAGGATAAAATCTATAGCGGCAATTACAGTTTTTGGTATCTGAAACCCACCCATATCCTCAGGAAGTGCACCGCCTATGAGTCCGGATTCTGCATAGCCTTTCACAAATTCATGAACAGCTGGATGAACTTTTATAGTACCGTTTTCCAGATTAGGTTCCAGCAGGTCTGCTTCTACAATCGCATCCTCGTTCATCCTTTCATACAAGTCCTCTGCTATATCAATTACAAGGGCTAAGGATTTATAATCATGAGTTTTAAAAAATTCCAAACTACAGAGTTTTTCAATTTTTAAAACATCAAATAATGTAAAATTCAGGTTTTGTCTTGAGTACAGCTTCATACCTATAAAGATAGGTGTCACTCTTATAAAAGAGATGATTTGAAAGTATAAATTACGTTAAAAGCTTTTAAATTTAATCGCAACCTAATTTGAAATCGAAATCAAAAAAAAGAATCGCAACCTAATGATAAAGATAGTATGGCATAGAATACACGTATA
>CBFIGW010000152.1:0-7385 GCA_965662155.1 Maribacter sp.
TATCCGCTTTTACATCTGCTAGGGGAGAATTTAGGTCAGTAGTAGTGTATTTGATGTTCTTTAAATTTTTGAACCTATTATGAAAAGCCTGTTCTGGTGCAAAATGTAATACTTCTAAATGGTCTGTAAAGAAATTGGTTTCATTTTTCAAGAACAACCATAAAAGACGATGTCTCTCTAAAGATAGGGTGGAAGGGGAGAGTACATTTTCTCTCGGGCTTTCATATCCATAGGGTAGAAAGCTCCTAAATGTATTGCCATCTATTGGGTCCTCGTATCTATTACCCTTGTAGTAGAATGCAAAAAGAGGTCTTACGAGATAACTAAATTTAATTAATAATGGCCTTGGAATAAGGTTGAGAAAAAATTTGAAGACTTTCTTCATGTATGTAGTCTCCTAGGCATTTACTTTTACCTGTCTAAATTCATCTTCCTCATTACTATCTATACCAAGAGCATCATAAATGTATTTGAAAGTAGAAAGCAATTCTGGTTTGCCATTTACAATAGCTACATTGTGTTCAAAATGTGCGCTAGGTTCACCATCTGCAGTTAGGATGGTCCAACCATCTTTTAGCTGCTTGATGTTTTTAGTACCCATATTGGTCATAGGTTCAATGGCAACCGTCATTCCTTCAACGAACTTTTTCCCACGACCTCTTCGCCCATAATTTGGCATCTCTGGATCCTCGTGCATTTTTCTTCCTAAACCATGCCCCACTAGTTCTCTTACTACACCATAACCATGGTCCTCGGTATATTTTTGAATGGCATAGCCAACATCACCGACACGGTTACCCACTTTAAATTCACGAATACCTATGTAAAGGGATTTTTTAGTCACCTCTAAGAGTTTTTTAATTTCAGGTGTTACTTCTCCAACTTCAAAAGTGTAGGCGTGGTCACCATAAAACTCATTCTTTAACGCTCCGCAGTCAATGGAAATTATATCGCCCTCTTTTAATGGTTCATTATTAGGGATGCCATGTACCACTTGTGCGTTAGGGCTCATACAAAGAGAGTTAGGAAAATCATATAATCCTAAAAATCCGGGAACGGCACCGTGGTCCCTTATAAAGGTTTCGGCCAATGCATCTAATTGAAGTGTAGTTACCCCAGGTTTTATTTCTGTTGCCAACATGCCTAATGTCTTTGAGACAATTAAGGCGCTTTCCCGCATTAACTCTATTTCTTCTGCCGATTTAATCTTTATCATAGGGCAAAGGTAATTTATTTTAAGATTTCCTTAGTCCACCAATGAATTTTGGGTCATAAATTTAGATTTTTCTACCCCCATTAATTTAAGAATGGTAGGAGCAATATCCCCTAAAACTCCATCTTTTATCTGTTTCAATTCGTTATCAACCAAAATCAATGGTACAGGATTGGTAGTATGCGCAGTATTAGGGCTGCCATCTGGATTAATCATGGTTTCACAGTTACCATGGTCTGCAATAACCAATGAGGAATACCCATTCTCTAAACCTGTTGTTACCACTGCTTTTGCACATTCATCAACAACTTCACATGCCTTAATAGCGGCGTTTAAATCACCCGTATGACCTACCATATCTGGATTTGCAAAGTTTAAGCATACAAAATCTACTTCCCCTTTTTCCAATTCTGGAATAATGGCATCCTTGATCTCATATGCACTCATCTCCGGCTGTAGATCATAGGTAGCTACCTTTGGAGACGGACATAAAATTCGTTTTTCACCATCAAAAGGAGTCTCTCTACCGCCGTTGAAGAAAAAAGTAACGTGTGGATATTTTTCTGTTTCGGCAATTCTTATTTGTTTCTTACCGGCATTTGCCAATACCTCCCCTAAGGTCTCCTTGATATTATCTTTATCGTAAACTACATGGACTCCCTTAAAAGATTCGTCATAGTTGGTCATGGTTACGTAATATAGGTTTAGCTTATGCAAGTTTTGTTCATGCATATCTTTTTGGCTTAATACCTGTGTTAACTCACGTCCTCTATCGGTTCTAAAATTAAAGAAGATAACCACATCGTCCTCTTTAATGGTTGCAATGGGTTGGTCTTTATCATTGGTCATTACGATGGGCTCTATAAACTCATCGGTTTTGCCATTGTCATAACTCTCTTGAATACTTTTGACAATATCAGTAGAATGTTCACCTTCTGCATTTACCATAACGTCATAGGCTTTTTTTACCCTTTCCCATCGGTTATCACGATCCATGGCAAAATATCTCCCTATTACTGTAGCCAATTGGGTGTTTTTGTCTTTTGAAAAAGAAACTAAATCTTCCAAAAATCGCTTACCACTTTTTGGATCAACATCCCTACCGTCTGTAAATGCATGCACATACATATTTTCAACTCCATAATTATTGCCTGCAGTAATAAGGCCTTTAATATGGTTAATATGACTGTGTACGCCCCCATCACTTAACAATCCAAGAAAATGAACAGATTTGTTGTTCTCCTTAGCATAGGAGAAGGCATCTTTAAGAACAGGCTCGTTCTTTAGAGTGTTTTCCTTAACTGCAAGATTTATTTTGGCCAAGTCTTGATAAACAATTCTTCCTGCACCCAAGTTCATATGCCCAACTTCGCTATTGCCCATTTGTCCTTCGGGTAGACCAACGTTCATACCATCTGTTCTTAAGTTTGCATTTGGGTATTTGGTATATAAACTATCTATAAATGGTGTGTTTGCATTGTCTACCGCAGAAACCTTTGGGTCAGGTGATTTTCCCCAACCATCCAATATCATCAAGATTACTTTTTTGTTCATCTTCTTTTCTTATAAAATTAAAGCTCAAAAATAGTACGATTTACCTAGTATAACTAGCGAATTAGAGGTCTTTTTGTGAAATTAGTAGGACGATGTTAATGCTTTTAACGAAACGGTTGCCTCATTTGTTAAACTTTCGTTATTTAAGTGTTAATGCTGTAACATATGGCTATAATCAGAGTCTATATTTATATAATCAAAATCTATTCATCAATTAAATTCATTCATCATGAAAAAAACAATCCTAACATTGCTCATTGCTGTATTTTGCATGGGTAGCGGTTTAAAAGCCAATGAAACCTCAATCAATCTCTATGAATCTTTTGATTCTGTCTCTAGTAGTTATGAGCTTAGCTCTTTTTGCAAGGCGGTTATGCAAGGTGATTTATTTACCGTTAAACGCATGATAGAACTAGGGGAAGACCTTGACCAAAAATCTTTGGGTATGACTCCTGTTATGTTCGCTGCCCGTTATAATAAGGCGGATATATTGCAATTACTTATTGATAAAGGTGCAAACCTTAAGATTAAAAGTAATCAAGGTTTTTCAGTTAAAAAATATGCTGAAATGTCCAATGCAACCGATGCCCTCTATGTTTTGGAAACAGCTATGGGAAGTTAGAAAAATCAACAATCACATCAATCAAAAAACAAAAAACCCGTTGTAAGACAACGGGTTTTTGTTTTCAATAAACTCCTATAGTGTTCAAGTAAAAGAGTATTTACATTAAAATTCGAATCCATTAAATGCTCTATACAAAAAGGCATAAACTGCCATAAATAACATTAGGCCACAAAAAATGGAGTAAGCTTTTAAAATCACGACCAATATTTCCGGTTTGCAATTTCTAAAAGCTTCAAAATAAAGATTTCTAAAGTGTGTAAGTGTTCCCATTATAGTTCTCGTTTAGGCACGTGTTCTACTCGTGCAATTATCTAAATCACGGCTATAAGGGTCAAATTATTAGTAAAATAAGTATTCGGGACCTTCAAATATAAATAAAACCATAGTTCATTCGTATGGTTTTAACGTTGAAAGGTAAATATTAACGTTTAACCCTTTGCCTGGCCTTGATACTTTTCTATAGCCTCTCTAATTTTTTCGATCCTATTTTCCGGATCTGGATGTGTACTCTGAAACTCTGGTACTCTGTTAGGGCCAGCGGCCGCTTTTAAAATTTCCATCACCTTGATCATTTCATAAGGATTATAACCAGCCTGTATCATAAATAATACTCCAAGTTCATCACTTTCTAGTTCGTCTCCACGGCCATTTGTCAATAAAGTATTCTGACCAATATTGCCCACAATACCGCCTATATCCGCACCAACAGTAGCACCCATGGTCACGGTTTGCCAAAAACTGCTTTCAGCAATGCGTTCTGCGGAATGTCTTCCTATGACATGACCTATCTCATGCCCCAGAACACCTGCCAATTGTGCTTCGTTCAACTGTGAAAAGAGGGCATATGTAATAAAACATTGACCACCGGGCAGCGCAAAAGCATTAATGGTCTGATCATCGGCCAATAAGTGAAAATCATATTTATAAGGAGTTTCTCTGGCCATACTACTATTGACCAACTTGTTGCCAACAGCATCCACAAAAGATTGCAACCTTTCATCAGGGTAAAGACCACCATGTTGTTGTGCCATCTCAGGAGCACTTTGAAGACCGATCGCAATTTCCTGTTCGGGAGACATGTTAATGGTTTGGCTTCTGCCAGTATAAGGATTTTCTTCTTTATTGTTGCACTTTTGTATGAAGGCAAAAGCAACTATGGCCAAACCTATAAATATTCGGATTTTCCAACTTCCTCTTCGCATAATGGTTGTGTTCTTTTGTGAACACTAATATACAAAACAGTTACAATAGTGATCGGTTGATGTCTAAAATATTGTTTTGGATATAAGATTTTAAAAACCCAATAGTAAAGTGCTCTGCTCCATAAAACTCTTCTCTTTGTAATACAGATGCAATATTCTTTCCTCTAAAGGCTTCCAACATAGGAATGGACAATGGAGCATAGCTATAATGCCATGGCTCATACTTAAAACCTCTTCTTTTAGGATTGTCCGTATATACAAGATGAAAACCAAAAGTTTCCGAATTTTCATCCATCCATAATTTAAAGTCTTTAAAAGGTCCTCCCTCACCAAACTTTTTGGGGTCAAGTACATCGCCATCCACATTTCTGTACCCGTCAACAATATCTATATCTGTACCCCAATGGTGTCTACTGGTGCCAGGTATCGTTGAATATTCAATAATTTTATCAATGGCTGCCAAAGGCTGCATGCCATCCTCTTCCGTGTATTTTAAATATTTACGTTCAAAAATGGCTTCTTGTCTGCTAAAACTGCGGTAACTAGATACAATTTTGAGGTCTATACCATCTGAATAGGCAGCTTTTTTCATGTCAAGAAAAGCATCATGAGCCTCTTTTCTTAGGTTGATGCCTTCACCGTACAAGTCAATATCCGACTTGCCCATTAATTCAAGAATAGAATATTCATATTCCTGTTTAGCAAATAAGGAAGGTATCGTAGCTAAAGTTAGTGCGGCTACGCTGCTATTTTTAATAAAAGTTCTTCTTTTCATAAATGGAGACCTAAATTTGGAATTTGGAGCCAGATATAATGGCCTTTTCATACTTTAAAATTACGCAAATAATTCTGTACATATTACTAACGAAAAATTATCGATGATATTTTTGAAGTTAACTTATTGTTTATGAGAAAGGTATAGATAGCCCTGGTGTTTCTGTTTTAAATCATTTAGAGAAACAATATAAAAATAGATTCCAGAAGCCAGACCTTTTTGTCTTGAAATAACACTGTTTACATTAGAAATTCCATCAAAAGAATTGTCGTAATTGTCTGTTCTATATACCAATCTGCCGTATCTGTTAAAGATTTGAAGCGAATTATCTTGTGACGTTTCAATTCCTTCAATAACAAGTACATCGTTTATACCATCGCCATTTGGAGTCATATAATAATTGTCTAAATCTATATTATTACTTAGTGATTCAAGTATATCGTTATTACCTCCGATGGTTAATATTTCATATTCATCTGGTATAAAAGACTCAGAGGTAATAGTACCGTTATCCATATCCCCACTTACGTCGGTGTTACCCAAGTTTACCCATTGTTTTTCCAAAACATTCCAACCCACAACATTTAGTGCGGTAATTTCTTCTGCAAGTAAACTCACATAACTCTCGGTGTTCCAAGTTAACGTTACGGTAGAAGGGTTGTCGCCTTCTAAATGCCAAAACTCAAAATTACTAACTGAAATAAATTCGTTTTTAGTTTCATCCGTATTAAATGAAGTACCAAAAATACTTGGTGTATTTGGGTCTTCGTAATAGTAAGCGCTTTTTACGTAATCGTTAGTTATGGTTGAGTTTATGGTTAACGGACGCAGTTTGTTTTCATATCCAATAGGAAATACAAAAGTTGTTTTGTTTGATATAGCAGCGTAACCATCTACTTTAGTATTGTCTGAATCTCCAGAATAAAAAGAATCATTTAAAAAATTAATATTTATTTCCGATGCTGCACGATTGGTAGCTACATCACCCGAAATAAAGTTTAAGTGATTTTGAATACCCATAGTATTATCTATATATAAAAATTGCTCTACAGCAATCTCTGCATCATAAAATATAGGGTTGGAATTACCGGATAATGTTAAAGAATTATCGGTACTATAAAAACCAACCAAACCTAAATTTTGATTAAAAGCACCATCATTAATAACATCCATATGGAAACCAACCATACCCATATCATGAACTTGAATATTGCCATAGTTATGCACAGCATCTTGACTGTTGCAAAAAACCGACACAAGCATAATAAGAATACTGTTATAAGTTAGTATAGTTTTTCTCATGATTTTATCTGAATGCTTCAAAAATTACAACAATGCCATCTGCAAAACTATCTGTATTCACGGTAAAACCATTGGTATTGAAAGAAGTGATAGTTGCAGTTGTTAAACCTAAATTATCACCATTTTGGTTGGAGTATCGTAAGCCAATACTATGGGAACTAGAGGCATATCTGGAAATATCATTAATAGAATTACCACTGCCCCCAATATAAATTACCTGTTCTGTGATGGTTCCATTATCATCTCTAGCAAAACCTCTCATATTACCATATGCATTTGCAATACTGGAATTATTATTACCTACACCATTATCCGTGTTCATATTAAAATTCTCAACATTGGCATAAGCCGTAAAGGTCACTGATGAAGGTCTAAATGGTATACCTGTAATAGCGATATTTCCGGCACTTGTAATTCTAAAAGTACCGACATATACTCTCGGTAGATTATCAACGTAGGATTTTGTTGCTGCATCTTGTGAATTAGTAGGATTTGCCAAATCAATAATTTTACTATCATTGGCACTATTTCCTTCTGATAACACTTCTTGAAGGGTTTGATCTTCTAATGCTGGATCTCCCGATGGACCTTTATCTCCGGTTTCACCTTTGTCTCCGGTCTCTCCTTTGTCTCCGGTCTCGCCTTTGTCACCAGCTTCTCCTTTATCGCCAGTCTCGCCTTTGTCTCCAGTTTCACCCTTGTCTCCAACTAAAC
>CBFIGW010000153.1:0-7211 GCA_965662155.1 Maribacter sp.
ATCAAAAGGATTAGCAACACTTGCCCCTAAGTTCTCTAAGGTCTTCTCGTAATCAGCTCCTGTAGCACCAATAGGTTTACCGTGTAATTCCGTATACCCCTCATACATGGTTCCATCTGCAGTAACACATCCTTTACCCATTATGGTTTCCCCAATTATAAGTGTAGGTTTATCAGTTTCTGCATTGGCATCTTTTAATGCCTGTCTAATTTGCTCATGATCATGGCCATCAATAGTAACCACTTTCCAACCCCATGCTTCATATTTTTTGGCAGTATCTTCGGAAGTAACCTCATCTGTTTTTGATGACAACTGTACATCATTGGAGTCATAGAACATGATAAAATTATTCAATCCCAAATGACCAGCAATTCTACCGGCCCCTTGTGAAATCTCCTCTTGTACACCGCCATCAGAAATAAAACCATAAATTTTGTGGTTCATCCAATCACCAAACCTTGCTTTTAAAAATTTTGCGGCAATTGCTGCACCAACTCCCATAGTATGTCCTTGTCCTAACGGGCCTGAGGTGTTTTCTATACCCCTTGCAACATCTACTTCTGGATGGCCTGGAGTAACCGACTCCCATTGTCTGAAATTTGCAATATCTTCCTTATCGTAATTCCCCAGTAGATAGTATTGGGCATACATTAAAGTTGATAAGTGCCCAGCATCCATAAAGAAACGATCCCTAAAAGGCCATTGCATATCCGAAGGGTCATAATTAAAAAACTCAGTATAAAGGATGTGCATAAAATCAGCACCGCCCATTGGTCCTCCTGGGTGTCCTGAATTTGCCTTTTCTACCATAGCTACGGCAAGTGCCCTGATATTATCTGCTGCTAATTGGTCTATTTCTTTATTCATTTTTAAAAAGGTTGTTTTTTGCGATTGTAATTCGTTCTTATGCTTGTTTTAATGCCCTCAAAGATACCCTATTTGAAATGTTTTTTAAAATAAATGAAACAACATAACAAAAAGGAAACCCGATGGTAGTCCTAAATCATTAATTTTCTTTCTATCGAAAGGGTTTTCGCAAATTTTAAATACAAAATGCATTAGAATACTGCAATTAACCCTTTGAATATCATAAAGTTAATTTTAACTTTAAAAAAACACTTAATATTCAGGATATAACAGTAATAAATATAAAGTTCAAGTAAAATTAAAAACCCACAGAGTCATACCTAGTAATACTAGGGTATATTGTTGTTTGAGTCTTTAAAGCATTTAAATGTACCGCTATCTAGGATACCATTTTTGGTGACGGTTTTTTATGCTTTTTCTTTCGTTTCTTTTGTAATTTATTCCACCAAATCAGCGTACCGGTAATAGGTAGACTTGTAGCAATTAAACAGGTTATGAAATAGATTGTTTTAGATAACCAACCAAATATGGCCCCCGTATGAATAGGTTTAATTAATGAAGCAATTTGGACATTTAGAGCTTTGGCACTAAAAAGCTCTTTGTTTAAAACGGACCCGTCCCTATCTAAAATTAATTTGTCCGAGGTAACCGGGGACAATGAAGATTTCTTTTGCTTTGAAATGTTATAAACACCTTTATCATTATCAACAAATGATAGTCTAGTTGTTCCTTTATAATTCAATTCAGAGTCCGACACCTTCAAAATTTCCTCTAATGATAATTCTTTTGCATTATCCGATAACTTGGACTCATACTTGGGACCACCTCCCCTATTCCCAAAAACTTTGGTTCCCAGTACTGCACTACCGGCATCTCTATACCATTCAAAAGACCAGCAGAGTCCTGTCAAAGTCATAATTACCAAGAAAATACATGAATAAAAGCCCAATGTATTATGCAAGTCATGATTGATTCGTTTCCAATTAGCAGAAAATTTAATTTTAAAGCCTGGTTTAAAATTCTTCCATTTTAATTTTTTGGGAAACCACAGATAAAGCCCACTTATGGAAAGAAAAAGGAATATAATTGTTGCCACACCCACAATTGGCCTGCCAATTTTACTGTCTAAAAGCAACCACCTATGCATCCTAAACATGGTCATAAAAAAACCATCCAATTCTGATTTGGCTTGTTGCCGATACTCGCCTGTATATGGATTTACAAAAAAAGTGGTTCCTCTTCTTTGTTTGGGTGATGTCTTAACAGAAAATTGATAAGGTTCATTACTATTGGCAGGAATGGTAACGTTGGTTGGCGTGCCTTCCTTTTCAATAGTGCGTCTAAGGTTTTGAAGGGACAACGGCTGTTTTTCAACATGGTTTACCTCTAATTCTTCTAAAAACATACCTTTTATTTCCTCCTCAAAAGTAAGTACTGTACCACTAAGACAAACTAAAAAAAGAATTATCCCACTTCCTAATCCCAACCACAAATGAAGGTCATTGGTTAATTTTCTAAAAGAATATTTTTTCATGTACCAAATAATTTTGGGCAAAACTAAAGTTCAAAATTGAAATTTGCAACTTATTTATAATAATTCTAAATAATATTTTATCTACATGAATATATGAAAGCAAAAACCCACTTAATAGTGGGTTTCTACATAATATTTAAAATACTATTACTGCTGGGCCATCTCTAAGTTTATAGTGAAATCAACCTCGTTACCAAGTGCGGCACTTTCCTCTCCTACCCCAAAATCTATTCTATTAACCGTACCCGTTATTTTAAGTCCAGCCTTTAATTTTTTGCTGCGTTGGTCTGTTATAACACCATTAACCTTACCTTCTAAAGTAACAGATTTTGTAATACCGTGCATGGTTAGGTCACCCTTCATGTTAAATGTATTATCACCAGTTTTTTCTACAGAAGTAGTCTTGAAGGTCATGGTCGGGTATTTTTCCACATCAAAATAATCTGCGCTTTGTAAATGACCATCTCGTCTTTCGTTATCAGTGTCAACACTTGCAGTGTTTATAGTAACATCAAAAATGGGTTCACTGAAACTATCATTGGCCGTAGCGGTAATATCAAATTCGCCAAAGCTGCCTTCTACTTCGGAAATCATTAAGTGGGTTATGGCAAAACCAACCTTTGAGTGTGCATTATCCGCTTTCCATGTAGACTGGGCAATAAGCGATGTACTCAAAATAAGAGATAATAGAAATACTGTTTTTTTCATTTTGTTAATTTTAAATTATTATTTATTAATTGATTAGTTACTCTTAAATTAAAATCTTCTTCGTTGTCCGGAATACTGCATGGCCTCACCTTTTCCGAATCCATAACTAAAACCTAACGCTATAAATCGGCCCCTCTGCCCCCTATCATATACCTCAAAGTCGTTTTGGGCTATTTGGTTTTCATTTACCCTGGAAGCGAACAAGTCCCTTACGCTTAAACTAAGTACGGCCTTACCTTTTAGAATGTCCTTGCGTAAACCTAAATCCAAGAACAAATTATCACTACGGACTCCTTGTACGGTTCTGACCTTAGATTGGTAGTTACCCGTTGTTTGTAATTCAAAATCTGCAGGCAGTTGAACCTTTGCCATTAGCTTTGATGACCACTGATCTCCACTAAAATCAAAAACCGTACCCTCAAAAGTACCATCCCTTGTAAAGGTAGTATAGTTGAAATCCCCGTTTAAAGACATCCATTTAAAAGGGCTATACTTTGCGTTGAACTCTAAACCTGTTAAGTTGTTTTCCCCTATGTTCTCAGGTCTAACGGTATTTACATTATTTTCAAAAATGGAAATTCTTTCAATAACATCGGTGGTATATCTATAGAACACCCCAAAATTAATAGATGCCTTTCCTAAAATATAAATACTAGTTATCTCATATGAATCGGTATACTCTGGTAGTAGATTTGGATTTCCTTGTCGAATACTAAAATTGTTTCGGATATTAAAAAATGGATTTAAATCCCATAAACGCGGTCTGTATACGCGTTTAGAATACCCCGCTTGCATCGAAATTTTCTCTGTGAATTTATATGACGTATGAAAACTGGGGAACAAATTGGTATAGTTTTGTTCATTTTCCTCATTTGTATTGGCCAAATAAGTGTTTAGCAAAGTTTGCTCTAGTCGCAACCCACCTTTAACTCCCCATTTTTTGCCTTCAAATGACCCTGTTCCATAAACTCCTAAAACGTTCTGGTTAAATTCAAAAAGATTGGTAAGTCCTGGATCTACAATAAAATTACTGCCATCAAAATTACTTACCTCATAATCATTGTTTACATCGTTAATAACATATTGTGCACCTGTTTCCATTTTCCATTTTTCGGTAAACGGTTTGGTGTAGTCCAATTTAAACGTGAATACAGCTTCTTTAAAATCGGTTCTGGTTTTTTGTTCTGCATCATTGTCCGAACCACTAATGGTCTCATTTAAAAAGTCAGAAGATTGATCTTTTGCGAATAAACTTCCCAATGAGCTGAAAATTAAGTTATGGTCCTCATCACCTTTAAAATCCTTTTTATACTGAAGTTCAAACTGTAGCTTTGGATTTTCTGCCTCCGTAACCTCTGTACGTTGCCATTCTGAGGTGATGTTTCCATCACCATCTAAGGAGGTGAACCCTGTTGCAGAAGGCTGGTCCTCTATTTCCATGGCAAAGTTTCCTGACAAGGTTAGCACATTACTATCGTTAATATAATAATCTGTCCCTAAAACCAAATTATAAAAGGTCTCATTTCTATATTCTGTTCCTGCAGATAATACGGTGGTATTATTCACTAAATCTACGTTACGGTTTTCTGTATCCTCAGGCAATTCCCTTATTCCGAAACCCATCTGACTGAATAAATTAAATTTTTCACTTCTTTTATTTAAACTGATACCAACACTATGTGCATCAGGTGCCCCGGTATTTACCGATACCGAACCATTAAACCCCTTTCTCTGGTCTTTCTTAATAACGATATTTATAATACCCGATGTGCCTTCTGCATCATACTTGGCCGAAGGATTGGTGATAACCTCTATCCTATCAATCATATCAGCAGTAATGGTTCCCAAGGTGTTCCCTTCCTCACTGGCAATTACAGATGGCTTGCCATTGATTAGAATTTGCACGCCTTGACTGCCCCTTAAGCTTATTTGTCCTTCGATATTTACATTTACCGAGGGGACATTGTTTAGAACCTCGAGCGCACTTACACCCGTACTACTAATGTCCTTACCAACATTGAACACCCTTTTATCCAACTTGAACTCTGTTCTAGAAATTTCACCCTGTACCACCACCTCTTGTAACTGTTGTGCATCTTCTGACAGCACCACTGTACCTAAGTCAATGGTACTTCCCGGGGTTACTGGGCTACCAAAAGTTTTGGTCGCAAATCCAATAAAACTAATTTCAATGTAAAAATTTATGGCATCGGTCTCCAATGAGAATGAACCGTCATCCAAAGTCGTAGTTCCTGTAATTGGCTTTTTGGTGTCTGAATCCGTAACCAAAACAGTGGCAAAGGCTATAGGTTGCCCCGTAATTTCTTCGGTGACCAACCCGGTTATGGTTTTTATTTTTTCCTGTGCAAAAAGACCCGTTGTGGTCAATACCATAATTAGCAATAAACTTCTTATAAATTCTTTACACCTTATCTCCATAACAATTTTGTTTTGATCAAAGTTGCACAATTATACTGTTAAGAATTTGCCAAATTCCGTAAACGTCATAGGTTATACTCCAAACGACAGTATAGCCCTACAATGTCGTTTACAGGGTTAATATGGTCGATGCCGTAATTTGTAAATAACTATAGTTTCTATTCCCTATTTTAGTAAAATGGCACCAAAATCGTTTGTGTTCAAAAGTTTAACGAAAGAAGTGATTTTTCAAATTTCACTACATATCGTGCTTTTTTTATTTTATTCTTTTGACCGTAACCAACCAGAAATTCAAGAATTTAAAGTAATGGCATTTCTAAACTATGCCTTGGGAGCTTTTATTATCAATTATATCTTACTTCCCAAACTGTTTTATAAAAAAAAGTACTTGTATTTTCTACTTTCAGTAATTGTTGTTATTACGACCATTATTTATGTAGAGGAGTTTGTGCTTGAAAAAATTTATTATCCAAAAACTAGGGGCACAAAGTTCTTGGGGATTATTTATAGCTTACTGGATGTTATGCCGGTCATCACCATTTTAACCGGGTTCAAATTTGGATGGGATGCCTCAAACAAACAGTTACAGGTAGAGGCCTTACAATCCTCTGTTAAAGAAAGTGAGCTACAATATTTAAAATCCCAGATTAACCCACATTTTTTATTCAATAATCTAAACAATCTTTATTCATATGCCATAGAACAATCGCCCAAAACACCCTCCATTATATTGGAGCTTTCTTCGGTACTTAGGTATATGTTATATGATTGTAAAGAGGATTATGTTTCCTTATCCAAGGAAATAGAGCACTTAAGGAATTTTACAAAATTAAATGAGCTGCAAATAGAGGAGCGCGGGCAGGTAAATTTTATTACTGAAAATTTACAACCTGACTATCGAATTGCGCCGCTAATATTAACCGTTTTTGTAGAAAATGCTTTTAAACATAGTACCGCTAGTCAATCTGATAACATTAAAATAGATATTTCAATTAAAGTCAATGGCAATGGAATCCTAAAATTTGTTTGTACCAACACCTACCATAAAATGGGCAATACAGAAAGCCTTTCCAAAGGAATAGGACTTAAAAATGTTAAAAAAAGGTTGGGAATTTTATATCCCAATGCACACGAGATAGATATCAATGATAAAAACGAGATCTATAAAGTATCTTTAAAAATGCAACTAAAAACTTAATTTCTAGTGTTAAGCTGTATCATAATAGAGGACCAACCACCAGCACAAAGGGTTTTAAGGAATTTCATTAAAAAAATGGGTACGATAAACCTTAAAAAGGTTTTTACCGATGCAATTACGGCATTGGAGTTTTTAAAAACGGATCCCGTTGATTTAATTTTTCTAGACATCCATTTACCAAAGATATCTGGAATGGATTTTTTAAAAGCGCTTTCTTACAAACCCAATGTGATCCTAACCACTGCTTTTTCCGAATATGCCCTTGAAAGTTATGAATATGATGTTACGGACTATCTGCTAAAACCATTTTCCTTTGAGCGATTTGTAAAAGCCGTATCCAAAATTAAAGCACGGGACACCTCCACTTTAGATATAAAAAACCTTAACGTTTTGGAAAACGAAGATATCTTTATAAAATCTGGATATGAACTTATTAAAATTGATATACAGGAAATAAACTATATA
>CBFIGW010000154.1:0-7204 GCA_965662155.1 Maribacter sp.
AAAGAGATTTGGTAATGAATTCTTTCCGTAAAAAACAAATTCAAATGTTGGTGGCCACAGATGTTGCTGCTCGTGGTATAGATGTAGATGATATTACGCATGTTATCAATTATCAATTACCGGATGAAATAGAAACCTATACCCACCGTAGTGGTAGAACTGGTAGGGCCGGCAAATCGGGTATTTCCATGGTGATCGTTACCCGTAGTGAGATGCGCAAGATAAAGGCCATAGAGAAAAAGATAATGCAAGATTTTATCTCCAAAAAAATTCCCACCGGAATGGAAATTTGTGAGATTCAATTGTATCATTTGGCCAATAAAATTAAAGATACCAAGATAAACCCAGAGATAGATAATTACTTACCTGCCATCAATGATGTCTTACAAGGAATTGATCGTGAAGAATTGATTAAAAAAATAGTTTCTGTTGAGTTTACTAGATTCCATAACTATTACAATAAAACCAAAGACTTAAATACTTCTGACACTGGAAGGGATGGAAAATCCAGTAGAGGTGATGCGCCTACAAGTGGTTCTGTTAGATATTTCATCAATGTAGGTGAAAAAGATGGTTATGATTGGATGTCCTTAAAAGATTTTATTAGGGATACCGTAGGTTTAGGAAAAGAAGATGTATTTAAGGTTGATGTAAAAGATAGTTTCTCCTTTTTTAATACCGATGCCGAAGTATCTGAGCAAATCTTAAAAACTTTTACCGAATTTAAGGTAGATGGAAGATTCGTAAATGTAGAAGTGTCTAAGAACCCTGGCGGAGGCGGGGGCAAAAGAAGAAGCGGTGGCGGATTTAGGGATAAAGGAAAAAGACGTGATCGCAGTAAAAGTGAAAACCGCAATAGTAACGGTCGTAGACATCGTGGTAATTCCTCCAGCCCTAATTCGGGAAAAAGAAGAAGTCAGAAAAGAAAAGGTGATTTCTTTTAGTTAATTGTATATTAAAAAATACGCTTCGGCGTATTTTTTTATTTTGTTTGTATTTTTAATTTTTACGACATTCATACATGACCAAGCATTTTTTTATCATTTGCCTTCTATTTAGTTCTATTTTAACTGCACAGGAAGAGCGTGAAAATAACATTATATCCGCGGTAGTGGTTAACGCCCAAACAGATGATGTAATGGAAAGTGTACATGTTGTTAACCTTAACCAAGTTTTTGGTACTATTACAAATGAAAAAGGGGAATTTACAATTAACGCGGCTGTTAATGACACTTTATACTTTTCATTTCTAGGGTTCAAATCACAAAAGATTAGGGTAACTAATGATATGTTCAAGTTTAAGGATACCAAAGTTGCTTTGACCGAGTTGGCCTATGCCCTAGAAGAAGTAATCGTAAGACCTTATCAACTTACAGGCTATTTGGAAATAGATGTGAAAAACCTTCCAATTAACAATGCATATCAATACAGTATATCAGGTCTTACCGTAGGCTATGAAGGTGGCAATAGAAATCCAACAGCAGTAACCAAGGTGCTGGGAGCTATATTAAACCCGGCCGATTTACTGCGTAACCTCTTTGGTAAAAAGCCTAATCAAATGCGTAAACTACGCCAAATGAAGGAAGATGATGATATTCGTAATTTGTTGGCTTCAAAATTTGACCGTGAGACACTTACAGAATTTCTTCAGTTAGAAAAGGTAGACATTCAAGATATTCTTAATAATTGTAACTATTCCAAATCATTTATAACAACGGCAAATGACCTACAAATCCTTGACGCTATTAGTAATTGCTACGAAGAGTATAAAGTTTTAAATCGCAAAAAATAAAATTTTAGAATTACATCTGCATTTTATAGCTTTAAGCAAAATACCAACGCAGATGAAATACCTACTTTATTCCCTATTGTTTCTTATTATTTTTTCATCTTGTAAGATGGATAAAAAGGGTGCAATTGACGAAACTACTAAGTCTATTGCCACTACAGAAACACCGGAAAAGCAAATACCTTTTGTTTGGGATGGAGCAAATATATATTTTCTGCTTACAGATAGATTTAATAACGGTAATCCAGCTAATGATATCAATTTTAACCGAAACAACCCTACAGGGAAACTGAGGGGTTTTATGGGTGGTGATATAGAAGGTATTATACAAAAAATAGAGGAAGGTTATTTTACCAATTTAGGTATTAACGCAATTTGGTTTACACCTGTTGTGGAGCAAATACACGGGGATACGAATGAGGGAACAGGAAATACCTATGGCTACCACGGCTATTGGGCTAAAGACTGGACGGCGATTGACCCCAATTTTGGAACCAAACAAGATTTAGAAACACTAGTTAAAACAGCTCATAAAAAAGGGATTAGGGTGCTTATGGACGTGGTCCTAAATCATACGGGGCCTATAACGGAGAAAGACCCTATTTGGCCTAAAGATTGGGTTATATCCGAACCAACTTGTGAGTTTACTACCTATGAAAACACCACTAGTTGTACTTTAGTCGATAATTTACCCGATGTTATCACTTCTTCCAACGAACCTGTTAAACTCCCGGACCATCTATTGGCAAAATGGAAGTTAGAAGGTAGACTTAGTGCTGAATTAGACGAGCTGCAAGTGTTTTTTGAGCGTACTGGCTACCCAAGGGCCCCAAGATTTTATATAATTAAATGGCTTACCGATTATGTACATGAATTAGGCATCGATGGCTTTAGGGTAGATACTGTAAAACATGTTAACGAAAATGCATGGACGGAACTATACAAGGAAGCCTCATATGCTTTTGAAACATGGAAGAAAAAACACCCAGAGTCCGTTTTGGACGATAACCCATTTTACATGGTAGGTGAAGTCTATAATTATGGTATTACTGGAGGCAGAGCTTTTGACCTAGGCGATAAAAAAGTAGATTATTTTGATAACGGATTCCATAGCCTTATCAATTTTGATTTAAAGAATGATGCAAAAATGGATTATGAAAGTATTTTTAAAAAATACAATACACTGTTAAACACAAAGTTAAAAGATAAAGGTGTACTTAATTATTTAACCTCCCACGATGATGGGCAACCCTTTGACCTAGAAAGAAAACTACCCATAAAAACGGCCAACCTTTTACTTTTAACACCTGGCGCCTCACAAGTATATTATGGTGATGAAACGGCACGAAGTTTGGTTATTGACAGTACTCAAGGTGACGCAACTTTGCGCTCATTTATGAATTGGGAAGAACTGGACAGCTTGCCAAGTACCAAAAAAATTCATGAACACTGGCAAAAAGTTGGTCGCTTTAGAAGTGAACACCCAGCTGTGGGAGCAGGAAAACACAAGAGGTTAAGCAAGGTCCCGTACGTGTTTAGTAGAACATACCTAAATGGCGATTATAAGGATAAAGTTGTAATTGGACTAGATTTACCAAAGGGAAAAAAATCTCTCGTGGTAAAAGGGTTCTTTGGCGATGGTACCAAATTGTACGATACTTACTCACAAACAGAACTTTTGGTAGAGAAAGGAAAAGTGAATTTGGAGAATGATTTTGATATAGCCCTTTTGGAAGTTCTAGAACAATAGTTATTTATTAGAATGTAGCGCTATTCTATTTCCTTCCGTATCTTTTACCAAGGCCATAAAACCATGCCCATTTCCTATTTGTTTTTTCGATTGTAGTATTTCACCTCCAGCACGTTCCACTCTATTTAATTCATTTACAACATCATCACAACTAAAATAAAGTAAAGGTCCGTGGGTTGCACTTGGTATATATGCCTTGTTTTTAACCAAAGACCCAGTTGCACCTGATTTTTCATGATTTGCGGGAAACCAACCCATTTGTAATCCATCAAGATTATGTACGGTTATGTTTATTTCAAAAACAGTATCGTAGAAAACCTTTGCCCGATTCATATTTTCTACTGGAATTTCAAACCATCCCACCAAATTTCTGTCCATAACTAACTCTCTAATTTTCTCTTTAACATTTGTAATCCTTCTTCAAAATCTTTCCCTACCATTTTATCCATACTCATAAACACCATCATAATCCTAAAAGGAAATTTGTTTTTCCCAGTAAACCCCCAGGTAACCTTATTTGTATCTGGCGAAATCTCCTCCAAATCCATATAACAAGCAGATTCAGATTTCCATGGTTTAAAAAATCGCAGCTCCCCTTCTACCCTTTTACCATCTATTATTTTTGTAAGCTCTTGTTCTCCTTCCCCCACATCTTTATTTCCTTTCCAATAGCTTACAGCTCCCACTTCCCCATCCGTACCTATTAGTTTGGTATCCATGTTTGGGTCCTTTTTGGACCAAGGAGACCATTCTCTCTGTTTCTCAAGAAATTTCAAATATGGAAAAATAGTTTCCTTGGTAGCATTAATTTCAATAGACCTAGAAACATCATAGGTCTTTGGGGCAATACTTGCCATAAATAATAACAGTACTAATATCGCGGCCAAAATATAAAACAGTATAGTCATTTGTATATCAATTAGTTAGTTGCTTGTAAAAGATAGTGAAATTTTCATTTTGTTTGATAAAAACGCTCTAAAATATCTTCTATACTCTTAATAGACTTTTTAGTCCAATCCAACCTTTTTTCTAAAATCTCCTCTGGTGTTAACGACCAATTGTAGCCATTGCTTTTTAATTGAGCGGTTACATGTTGTAGGATGATTGCCGCTGAAACCGAAATGTTCAAACTTTCTGTAAAACCTACCATGGGCACCTTCAAATAATTATCTGCTTGCTCCATTACTTCTTCGCTTAGGCCCTCTTTTTCAGTCCCAAAGAACAAAGCTATTTTACCATCAAATTTAAAATTTGTCAATAAAGAGCTATCATCATGTGGTGTTGTGGCAATTATCTTGTATCCCTTTTGCTTTAAGGTTTTTATAGCATCTTTTGAGGATGTATACCTATAAATATCTACCCACTGTTGCGCACCCATAGCAATATTTTTGTCCAGTCGTTTACCAAATCTACCTTCAATAATATGAGCATCCTGTATACCAAAAGATTCACAACTTCGAATCACTGCGCTGGTATTATGCATTTGATATACATCTTCAATTGCTACTGTAATAAAACGGGTTCTTTCCATAAGGATTTCTATAAACCGTTTTGAACGTTCTTCTGTAATAAAGTCCTCTAAATAATGTAGTAATTCCTTATTAATCATAAAACCAATTTAAGAAATGGAAATAAATATATTCCTTTACCTACAGCAATCAAATATTTAGGTGCTGAAAACCACGTAAACATCCAATTGATTTGTGTAATATATTAATGTATTTTAGAAGTCAATTCTAGTAAATGAAAAGTATAGTTGTGTTAACTGGTGCAGGTGTTAGCGCTGAAAGTGGACTTAAAACTTTTAGGGATGCCAACGGATTATGGGAAGGACATGATGTCATGGAAGTAGCCACACCAGAAGGGTTTAACAGGAATCCAGAGCTGGTCTTGGAGTTTTACAACCAAAGAAGGCGACAACTTTTGGAAGTACAACCAAATGCCGCACACATAGCTTTGCGCCAATTAGAAAACCATTTCCAGGTTGATATTATTACCCAGAATGTAGATGATCTGCATGAGCGTTCCGGCAGTAAAAATGTACTTCACCTACATGGTGAACTATTCAAGGTACGAAGCACTTTATCTAACTCAAAACCCATGATGTGGAAAAAGGACCTATGCCTTGGAGATACCTGTGAGAACAATTACCAGTTAAGACCACACATTGTATGGTTTGGTGAAGCTGTACCCATGCTAGACACAGCAATTCAAATTACAGCAAAGGCAGATATCCTTATCATTATAGGGACTTCCATGCAAGTTTACCCTGCGGCAAGTTTAATTGATTTTTGTAAAGACAATACTCCTATTTATTTTGTGGACCCCAATCCATCGCTTACAAACAGTCAAAAAAACAATCTAACCATAATACCCGAAAAAGCAGCCGTTGGGGTACCTAAACTGGTAAATTCCCTAATTAATACCATAAGCTAAAAGCGAACCTATAAACACTAAAGTTAAATGTTGCTAGAAGAATTATATGAAGCGTTAAACTATGTGGACCATTCCAGAGAAAAACGAAAGGAAATGGCAGGCGTTATTAAAAATAATCCAAACCTCATAGAACCTTTATTAGAGGTAGCATTTAAATTTGACGACCCTATTTCTTCCAAAGCGTGTTGGGTCATGGAATTTACGGCAAAAGAAGATTTATCATACTTGTTCCCTTGGTTAGATATCTTTACAGAAAATCTAACCTACTTCCGATTGGAGCCTTCCGTAAGACCAATGGCCAAAATTTGTGAATATTTAACGCTCTCCTATTTTAAGTACCAGCACCCAGAAACCAGAAAAGCGCTAAGCAATGTGCATTTGGAGCGAATATCAGCGGCATGTTTTGATTGGGTAATTGGTGATTATAAAGTGGCACCAAAGGCCTACTCTATGACCAGTTTGTTTTTGCTGGGAAGTAAATATAATTGGATACACCCCGAACTAAAACTGGTACTGGAACAAAATTATGCAAGTGGGAGCGCAGCATACAAAGCAAGAGCAAGAATGGTGTTGTCAAAACTAAAATAAACCTTCAGTTTAAAGGAAGTGAAAGAAGCACTTTTAAACTATTTTGGTAATAGGTATCTTTGCGCCTTTCTTATTAATCCAATCTAAAAAATTATGGCCCTAAACCAATTAAATGCCATTTCACCTATAGACGGTCGTTACAGGAATAAAACAGCAAGTCTAGCACCCTATTTCTCGGAAGAAGCCCTTATAAAATATAGGGTTAGGGTAGAAATTGAATATTTCATAGCCCTATGCGAAATACCGTTACCTCAGCTATCAGGATTTGACAGTTCCAAGTACACAGCTTTACGAGATATCTATACTAATTTTGACACTAAGGATGCCGAGGAAATTAAAGAAATTGAGAAGACTACAAATCATGATGTAAAGGCTGTTGAATATTTCATTAAAAAGGCGTTTGATAAATTAGGTCTTTCTGAACATAAAGAATTCATACACTTTGGACTTACATCACAAGATATAAACAATACTGCAATACCCTTGTCCATTAAGGAAGCACTTAATGATGTGTATGTACCGCAGTATTTAGAAGTATTGAAAAAATTGGAAGAGCTAAGTAAAGAGTGGTCGGAAATTCCAATGCTGGCACGAACCCATGGTCAACCCGCCTCACCTACTCGCCTAGGAAAAGAAGTTGC
>CBFIGW010000155.1:0-7188 GCA_965662155.1 Maribacter sp.
GAGGATCCTAATGGTTATGGTGATTTAAATCCTGATATTACAGGTTTTGCCAAACTATGGCAATTAGATTTGAACACAGGAGATTTTGTAGAGGTTATGGAATGTAACCAAACCTATGCGGCAAGTGTTGGTATTGGTAATACCGATAGCATGTGGGAAATTACTGGTTTGATCGATGTTACCGATATTATTGGTGCTGCCGAGCCAACATTTATAGGTGGTGCTCAAGTTCATGGATGGAATTATAGTACAACTCCTGATACTGCAGTAAGAGCTGACGGACTTAAATTCGTTGATCCAACCGCTATTAGCGAGGGTAGTGCTACTCTAGAAGGTTCTGTACTATTTAAATTGACTGGCTTGCCAAGATAAGTGATATAATTATACCAAAATCAAAGGTTCCCTTAACTGGGAACCTTTTTCTGTTCAAAACAATTTTTAAAGAATAACATGAGAATATTGCATTATAAATGGATTTTTGTTGGGTTGGTAAGTTTTTTTATTTCTTGTAAAAATCAAGAACCTGAGCCTTTGTTAGCTATAAATACAAATGATAGTTCAATGTTCAATGATGCTATTCGTGAACAATATTTTATAGCCTTAGATAGCACTGCCTATTATATGCAGCAAATAGATACGCTAAATTTACTTTCAAAAAATAAGGAACTGTTTTTAAAAAGTCGGGAATGGTATAAAAGGGTAGAGCCAATGCTTATGGCATATGATTACGAGAATTACCTTTCAATGAATGCACCCAATTTGCTAAAAGTTGAAATTGATGACCATCAAGATGTTAAAATTCTAAAACCGAAGAGTTTCCAAGTGTTAGAAGAGTTATTGTACGGTGAAGAAGGATTTTCAAATAAAGAATTGAATAGGGTATTGGAGTATTTAAAGATCAGAATTCCATTTGTTCGCAAAAATCATATTCTCATCACCCAAAGAGACAGGCATCACCTAAAAATGATTCGCGATGCTATAGTAAATATCGCTACAAAAGGTATTACTGGGTTTGACTCCCCTATGTTGGCTAATTCCCTAAATGAAGCCATTTATAATTACGAAACCTTACAGATTGTTTTAGCTATCTACGAAGATGCTTTTGCAAATAAAAAATTGTACACGCAATGGGAAGATGAAATTACTGCTACCATTGATGTACTTAAAAATGGAAATTTTGATGATTTTGATCGTTATGCTTTTATAAAACTACACACGAATAATCAATTGGACTTAGTGGCTAAAACCGCGAAAGATTGGAATATTGAATTGAGTGAATCTCGTGCATTAGATCCCAAAGTAACTAGTTTATTCGATAAGAATTTCTTTAACATGAAAATGTTCTCTACCCAAAGAGCACCAGATATTACAGAAGAAAGAATTGAGCTAGGAAGACAACTGTTCAATGATAAAGATTTATCCGGCTCTGGTACCATAAGCTGTGCGACTTGCCATATGGCGGAAAAAGCATTTACTGACGGTCATAAAATAGCAAAAGGAATTAACGGACAAGATTTGCAACGTAATTCACCAACATTAACCTATTCCGTTTACCAACGTTCTTTGTTTTATGATGGTAGGGCAGACGGACTTGAGGATCAAATTGTTGGTGTTACCAATAATGAAAATGAGTTTCATATCGATTTGGAACAATTAGAAGAGAAAATTCAAGAAAAATCAGCTTATAAAATTCAATTTGATTCCCTTTACGATGGCAAAATTACCGATATGAACGTACGTAATGCTATTGCTACCTACATTAGAAGTTTAGCTCCGTTCGATTCTAAATTCGATAGAAACATGAACAATCTTGAAGAAACCATGACTACCGAAGAGATTACCGGTTTTAATCTTTTTATGGGTAAAGCTGCGTGTGCCACTTGTCATTTTCCACCGGCTTTTAACGGTACCGTTCCACCTAAATATATGGAGAGCGAATTTGAAAATCTTGGAGTACCTAAAAACGCAAGTTTTGAGAATCCTATTTTAGATGATGATTGGGGGCAATATTACCCTTACGAAGTAGAGGAGAAGAAACATTTCTTTAAAACATCAACGGTACGCAACGTTAATTTAACCGGGCCATATATGCACAACGGTGTGTATAAAACTTTAGAAGAAGTTGTTGAGTTTTATAATGTTGGCGGTGGTCAAGGTATGGGCCTAGATGTACCTTACCAAACATTGCCTCCAGATTCTTTACACCTAACCACTACAGAATCAAAGGCAATAATTGCGTTTATGAAGACATTGACCGATAAAAGATTTGAAAAAGAAGGCGTAAACTAGAATTTCTCGAACACACCTAAACCAAAGAGGGCAAAATCATATTTAACTGGATCCAATGGGTCCAGTTTTCTAAGGTTTTTATCTAGCTCCGCTAGTGCCTTTGCATCATTTTGTTTCCGCTTTAGCAATCCTAATTTTCTAGCCACGTTACCCGAATGAACGTCTAATGGGCAAGATAATTTTGAGGCAGGTATGTCTTTCCATATGCCAAAATCTACATTGGTGGTGGCATCTCTAACCATCCAACGCAAAAACATATTTATTCTTTTTGCTGCAGAACCTTTTAAAGGATCGGAAACATGCTTTGTTGTACGTTGCTCATACGGTAATTCAAAAAATATTTTCTTGAATATGGAAATAGTGGGCTGTAGAGAATTTTTATCTTGATGCGTCGTGAAAATACCTTCTAACCCTTTGTGCTTACTGTATATGTTTTTTAGGCTCTGTATAAAATATCTTAAATCTATTTCATTGAAAGTTCTATGAACAAACCCTGATAAATTCTCTAAATCATCATCGGTATGGTTGAGAACAAAATCATACGGACTCTGACCCATTTTTTCCATCAGCTTATGAGAATTGTTTATGATACTTTTTCTGTTTCCCCAAGCTATCGTTGCCGTTAAAAAGGCACTGATTTCAATATCTTCTTTTTCAGTGAAAAGATGCGGAATTTGAATGGGATCGGTTTCCAAAAACTTAGGATTATTATATTGTAAAACCTTACTATCCAAAAAATCTTTTAATTCAACTTTTTTCATTCTAAGGGGATATTCAATAATTGAAGTAAAATAATGGGCCCCACTATAATTAAGTTATATATAGCGTGCATTGAAATAGACCAAATAAGCCCAAACTTAACTCTTACAAAACCCAAGAGGAAACCTACAAAAATTTGGGGAGCAACCAGTAGCGGAGAAAATAGAAGGATTTGTGGGGTGACTTCGAAATTAGTGATATGGTAAAAACCAAAAACCAAGTTTAAAATATAAAAGGCAAAAGAAAAAAACCTTGAGTTTTTGAAAAAAGATAAAGGTCCCCTAAAAATAGTTTCCTCAATAAGTGGAGCAGCTATTACGGCTATACCAAAAAGAGTTATTTCTGAATAATTTTCAAAAAAATCATCCATGGCATGTTTACCGAAATTAAGCCCAAATACAGATTCTAATCCGCCCATAATAATGCCAAAAAGAAAACTAAATGCAATTGCATAAAAGGTCAGTTTTAAAACAATAGTTAACCTATATTTTAGTTCTTTATTATCATCAATAAGGTACTTTGGGTCTTTAATAAATTCCCAAGCTAATTGTAGCATAAAATTATGATTAAACGCTTATGATTTCCTTGTCTACGATTTTACCATCTACCATAGTAAGTTTACGGTCTGCCATTTCTGCCAATTCCTCGTTATGCGTTACAATTACAAAGGTCTGACCAAATTTTTCTCGTAGTTCAAAAAATAAATGATGAAGCTTATCTGCACTTTCTGAGTCCAAATTACCACTTGGTTCATCCGCAAAAATAATAGATGGATTATTAATTAATGCTCTTGCCACGGCTACGCGTTGTTGCTCGCCACCAGAAAGCTCAGATGGTTTATGTTCATAACGATTAGCAAGCCCCAGAAAATCTAGCAATTCCTTTGCCTTGGTTTCGGCATCAGTCTTAGGTGTATTTTTAATAAAGGCCGGTAAACACACATTTTCCAATGCAGTAAATTCTGGAAGTAACTGATGAAATTGAAAAATAAAGCCTATGTGTTCGTTTCTAAATTTGGCAAGTTCTTTTTCATTAAGGGTAGTAGTATCCGTATCATGTACAATTAAAGTACTCTCCTTTTTATTTGATTGTACGTCCAAAGTGCCAAGTATTTGTAATAAAGTTGTTTTTCCTGCCCCCGACGCACCCACAATAGACACAATTTCACCTTTTTTAATATGGAGGTCAACACCTTTTAAAACCTCTAGTTCACCGTAATATTTATGAATGTTGGAGGCTTTGATCATGTATGAAGTTTTTCTGTGGTTATTTAAAAAAAAATAGAGACGTCTAAATTAAGGAAATTATAATTTAGTATTGAACAGTTGGCAGGTAGCAATGATAAGATAACTATCAAAAAGTTTATGTTTGTATGAAATATTTAAGATATAATTGTATTTCACATAGTTTAATATGCTTAAATTTGTTTAATAAAAATAATATATAGTTAAACATAATAATATGTCCCCTTACAGAAATTTAGAAGAGTATAATTTAGATATTACAGACGAAGTAAAAGGAAGATATTCCTCAATTATTAATGAAATAGGGGAGGACGTTAGCCGTGAAGGTTTGGTAAAAACACCTGAAAGAGCTGCTAAAGCCATGCTTTTTTTAACACAAGGCTATAAGCAAGATGCTGTTGAGATTTTAAAAGGTGCCATGTTCAAAGAAGACTACGATGATATGGTAATCATAAAAGATATAGAATTATATTCTTTGTGTGAACATCATATGTTGCCTTTTTTTGGTAAAGCACATATTGCCTACATTCCAAATGGACATATTGTTGGATTAAGTAAAATACCTCGGGTAGTAGACGTATTTGCAAGACGTTTACAAGTACAGGAACGTTTGACCCATGATATTTTAGAATGTATAAATGACACTTTAAAGCCCAAAGGAGTTGCCGTCGTTATTGAGGCTTCCCATATGTGTATGATGATGCGAGGAGTCCAAAAACAAAATTCGGTAACTACAACATCAGGGTTTAGAGGTCAGTTTGAAAAAATCGAGACTAGAAACGAATTTCTAAAACTTATTAGCTCAAAATTGTCTTAAAGCCTTTATATAACTTCTGTTATTGAGAATTCATATTATTTTTTGGCATCTTTGTTGTATGTTTTTTAGGGAATACATAAATTTTTTAAGAACATCATATGGACAAAAAATATAAACAATTACTACAAGGCCTACTTTTTGACGGTATAGGAATGCTATCTTTTGTTATTCCTTTTGTTGGTGAATTTTCAGATGTAATTTGGGCGCCGTTATCTGCGTGGTTAATGACCCGTATGTATAGGGGTAAAATAGGTCAAGCAGCCGGTGTATTTACCTTTATTGAAGAATTAGTGCCCGGTCTGGACGTAATTCCATCGTTTACTTTAATGTGGTTATACACCTATGTTTTCAAAGGAGCTAAAAAAGGTAAAACCATAGAAGTGAAGTAACTAGGCTATAGTATTAAAAAAACTTAACTTTAGCTCAAAATCATCAATAGTTTTGAAAAGAAGAGGTTTTGTAAAGAAATCCAGTCTAGCTGGTCTCACCGCCCTTTTAGGTGTAGATATTATTTTTAAGGAATTTATGCCCGAGGGTTATGTTCCAGTTGCCCTTCAAGAAACAGATCCGTTTCAGTTATTTAAAAAAGACCCTTCCATGGTGGTATTGAATGATAAGCCATGGAATATGGAAGCCCAAGCACATTTATTAAACGATCCGGTAACCCCAAATAAATATATGTTCATTAGAAATAATGGCATAATACCTGAAAAAATAAATGTTGCAAATTGGGAACTACATATAGGCGGAGAATCGGTAAAAACCCCAAAAACCTATACACTTTCAGATTTAAAATCTAAATTTAAACAGTACACCTATCAACTAACATTGGAATGTGGTGGTAACGGCAGAAGCGAATTTAACCCTCCCGCTAAAGGTAATCAATGGACAATAGGTGCGGTATCATCTGCTAATTGGACAGGCATTAGATTAAAAGATGTTCTAAATGATGTGGGTATTAAAGATGATGCGGTTTATATAGGTTATCATTCTGCAGATATTCATTTAAGTAGAAATCCTACAAAAACACCTATCTCTAGAGGAGTTCCAATCTCTAAGGCAATGCAGGACGAGACCTTATTGGCGTTTAAAATGAACGGTGAGGATATCCCATTGGTCCATGGTTTTCCTTTACGATTGGTTGCCGGGGGATACCCGGCATCGGCATCTGGAAAATGGCTAACAGGAATTAGTGTTAGGGACAAAGTACATGATGGTGCAAAAATGGGAGGTAGTTCATATCGTGTACCTTGTGAAACGGTTGCTCCAGGAGAGAAAGTTGCAGATGAGAATATGTGTATTATAGAATCCATGCCTGTAAAGTCTTTAATTACTTACCCAAAATCCGGAGCAGTATTAAAGCTAGGGGAGAAGTTAGCTCTCAACGGACATGCATGGGCCGGTGAACTGGAAGTGTCAAAACTGGAATTATCCATAGATTTTGGAAGAAGTTGGACTACCTCCAATTTAAAAAAACCTTTAAATAGATTGGCTTGGCAACATTTTAACAGTGAAATCACTTTTCCTAAAAAAGGGTATTATGAAGTTTGGGCAAGGGCCACAGATGAAAATGGAGTTTCTCAACCAATGGTTTTACCAGGATGGAATCCAAAAGGATACCTGAATAATGCCTGCCATAGAATAGCTGTTAAAGTGTCATAGAAAAGAGAAAATGACGGTGAAAAAAAATAAACAAAATTATACCTTGTTACTATTGGTTTGTGGGCTCGGACTTTTAATTGGTATTGTATTACATTTTACAAATTCCCCTAGAGAAAAGTTAGTGCCAGAAACAGAAACTTCAAAGGAATCTGGAAATGAAATCGTAGATGGAATACACGTTGCAACCGGTTTAAAAGATGCTGTGGGACTCCAGGAGGTGATAACCAATTGTACTACTTGTCATTCCTCAAAACTAATTGTTCAAAACCGTATGGGTAAGGAACAATGGAATGCAACCATAAGATGGATGCAAGAAACACAAGGGCTTTGGGACTTGGGTGAAAATCAAGAAGTTATTGTTGAGTATTTAACAATTAATTACCCGCCAATAGATAAGGGTAGGAGAGCTGCTCTAAC
>CBFIGW010000156.1:0-7159 GCA_965662155.1 Maribacter sp.
AACAAGTGTAAATAAGTAAGTTATTTTACTATACGAATAAAAAAAGGCCCCATAATAACGGGGCCTTTTTTGTATTAAAACGCGTAACGCTGTGGCCCGCCACGCCTTATTTCTTCACTAGCATATTGCTCAAACTTTTTAAAGTTTTCCCTAAACGCGTTTGTTAACTTAAATGCAGTGGTATAATATTTTTCATCATTGTTCCAAGTGGCCCTAGGACTTAGAACTCGTGTTGGCACACCAGGGCATTCCCTTGGCTGCGCTACACCAAATACAGAATGTATGTGGTATTTATCATATGAGTATAATCCTAATTCACCACTTAACGCGGCACTGATCATAGCTCTAGTATACTTCAATTTCATTCTTGTTCCAATACCGTAAGGACCACCGGTCCATCCAGTATTAACGAGCCATACATCTACTCCGGATTCCTTCATTTTTTTACTTAACATCTCTGCATATTTTGTTGGATGTAATGGCATAAAAGGTGCTCCAAAGCATGCCGAAAAAGAAGGTTGTGGCTCCACCACACCTGCTTCCGTTCCCGCTACTTTTGCAGTATAGCCTGATATAAAATGATACGCAGCTTGGCTTGGCGTTAATTTTGATATTGGTGGCAATACCCCAAAAGCATCAGCGGTTAAAAAAAATATATTCTTGACATTTTCGCCTATAGATGGCTGTTGTATATTATCTATATGGTGAATTGGATAACTAACCCTTGTATTCTGAGTTATTGAGGTATCCGCAAAATCAACATTCCTATTGTCGTCCAATAGTACATTTTCCAAGATTGCCCCTGGTTTAATGGCTCCATAAATCTCGGGCTCTTGCTCCTGAGACAAATTAATTACTTTGGCATAACAGCCTCCTTCAAAATTAAAAACTGTATTTCTACTTGTCCATCCGTGTTCGTCGTCACCAATTAATTTTCTATTTGGGTCTGTGGATAAAGTGGTTTTACCTGTTCCAGATAACCCAAAGAAAATAGCTGTATCTCCATCTTCCCCAACATTTGCAGAACAATGCATTGGTAATGTTTCCTTGTACACCGGTAATATAAAATTGAGTGCAGAAAATATTCCTTTCTTAATTTCTCCAGTGTAACCTGTACCTCCTATTAAGGCAATTTTCTTAGTGAAATTTAGTATGGCAAAGTTATGCTGTCTAGTACCGTCTACTTCGGCATCAGCCATAAATCCAGGCGCATTTATAACCGTCCATTCAGGTGTAAAATCCTCAAGTTCCTCTTGTGTTGGCCTTAAAAACATATTATAGGCAAACATATTGGACCAAGGATACTCATTAATCACCCTAATATTTAACTTATAATCTTTATCGGCACACGCATAACTATCCCTAACATAAACTTTTACATTATTTAGATATGCGATTACCTTTTCATATAAATGATCAAACTTATCGGCCGCGAAAGGTATATTGATATCTCCCCACCAAATTTTATTCTTGGTAATATCATCTTTAACGATAAACCTATCTTGTGGAGACCTACCGGTAAATTCACCCGTTTTTATGGCAAGAGTTCCGTTCTTGGTTTCTACACCCATATCATTCACCAAAGTTGCACTTTGCAATTCTTCAGGGTTCAACTGATAATGAATATTGTTATGGGTTATTCCATAATTTTTTAAAGAAATTGTTTTTGTGGTTGAAGACATATGTTTCATATGTTTACATATTTGTGGTAAAATTATAAAAATATAACAGGAACCATTGGCAATCTAAGCTTAATTAGCCCTAATCTAGGTCGAAATACGAAATTGCCCAAAATTCGAATGAATGTTCGAATTATCCTAAATAAAATATATTGATTAATTACAATATTCTTATTAAAACCGTATTTTGAATACTTTATTACTGATTTTGATTTAAATTTTTATGAATACGATAAAATATAAACTTCAAAATGATTTTTATTTAAGAACTTTTTTATCGGTTCAACAATTAACAACTACGACTTACCCTATATTATAAATGCGTTTATACAACGTACAGAAAAATTACCTTCTTAATGTATCAGGAAAACTGTATATACTTATATCCCATAGCTCTGGAAGCACAAAGTATACGAAAAGGGTTAGTAAAATTATAGAGATTAGGTTCATAAAAAAGCCTTTGCTAACCATATCCGGAATCCTTAAATATCCAGAACCAAAAACCACGGCGTTTGGAGGTGTGGCCACCGGAAGCATAAAAGCACATGATGCAGCTACCGCCGCGCCTACCATTAATACGAAAGGATGAACATCTATACTTAATGCCATTGGGGCCAGTACTGGTAACAACATTGCTGTAGTGGCCAAATTTGAAGTTATTTCGGTTAAAAAATTAACAGCCGCTATAAGCACAAGCACCAATACTATAATAGGCAAACCGGACAATGCCGTCATCTGACTCCCAATCCATATGGCCAAACCGCTTTCGTCAAAACCCTTTGCCAAGGCCATACCTCCGCCAAATAACAATATTATACCCCAAGGCATTTTCACCGCTTCTTCCCAATTGATTAGTTGCTTACCCTTTGTCTTGGATGGGATAAGAAAAAGTACAATGGCAAAAAATATGGCTATTATGGTATCGTCTAGTCCAGGCAGCAATTTTTGAAGTAAAAATGAGCGGGTAATCCAGCAGAAAGCAGTTAGCGCAAAAACTATAGCTATGATTTTTTCCTCGTAAGAAATCTTACCCAAGGTCATCTTTAACCGTTTTATTTCTTTGGCACCACCGGGAAACTCTTTTTGCTTAAAGGTGAACGCATAAGTTGTGAGATACTTCCAGCAAATAAAAATGAGGATTATAGAAATAGGTAATCCAAAAATAAACCATTGCATAAAGGTAATTTCATACCCATAAGTATCCAACACCACCCCTGCCAAAACCAAGTTGGGCGGCGTGCCAATTAAAGTGGCCAGACCCCCTATAGATGCACTATAGGCAATTGCCAGCATTAATGATTTTCCAAAAATTTTGTTTTCGTCCTCGATCGTGTCCGGGTTATCATCTAATTGTTTGATAATGGCCAAACCTATGGGCAACATCATAACCGAAGTTGCCGTATTGGATATCCACATAGACAAAAATCCTGTTGCCACCATAAAACCCAGAATTATTTTTCGAACATCGGAGCCAATAACATGAATAATATTTAAAGCGATACGCCTATGCAGGTTCCATTTTTCAATAGCGATGGCAATTATAAATCCACCCATATAAAGGAATACGTACTTATGACCAAAAGATCCCGATGTCGCCGGCAAGTCCAAACCACCAGACAATGGAAACAAAATTAATGGCAACAAAGCTGTAACGGCGATGGGTATTGCCTCCGTAATCCACCAAATGGCAATCCAAATGGTAGATGCCAAAACAGCATTTGCTTCTTTAGAAAGCCCTTCTGGGTGAAAAAAAAAGAGTATCAGAAAAAATGAAAGTGGCCCCAGTATAAGCCCTATTATCTTGCTATTATTCATGTAGGAATCATTAAAAGCTAAAAATAGGCATAAAGCTTTTTAAGTTTGTAAGGACCTATTATTTTATTTCCGTCGTGCGGAAAATAGCAATTGCCAAATATAACCAGGCAGAAATCAAAAACGCTCCACCAATTGGCGTAACAAAGCCAATAGTTTTAAAATCAAAGGATGTAAACTGATTCAATGCCAAGGCATAAATGGAGAATGAAAATAAAATGACTCCAATGAGCGTAAGATAAAAAACAACTTTTCTCCTATTACTCGGTATATGAGGCACTAAGGCAACCACGAATAGAAAAAAGGCATGGTACATTTGATACCTCACCCCGGTCTCAAATGTTGCTACTTTATCTATATCCACCACCTTTTTTAATCCATGCGCACCAAATGCACCAAAGACAACGGCCAGTAAACCCAAAATACATGCAGTCGACAGAATTGTTTTTTTCATAACTTTTTACTATGTATTTTTTATAAATATAACATTTTGATATCTTAGTTCATCCTAAGCAAACAAAAATAGGAAATAACATGTTTCGAAAAATACTACTTGTTGGAGCCGGTAAATCCACCTCATATTTAATTGATTATCTCTTGACGAAATCTGCATCGGAAAAGATACACTTAACCATTGGTGATGTAAACCCTGATTCTATTTCCAAAGAAGTTGCATCGCGCCCCAATTGCAAGGTCATTACTTTAGATGTTTTTACACAAGAAGATCTTATTACGGCTATCAAAACAACCGATATCGTAATATCTATGCTTCCTGCAAGATTTCATTTGAAAGTAGCCGAGGTATGTTTGAAATACAAAAAGCATTTGGTTACCGCATCCTATGTTAGTCCGGAAATTAAGGCCTTAGATAAAATGGTCAAACAAAATGGCCTCATTTTCATGAATGAAATTGGCCTAGATCCCGGTATAGACCATATGAGCGCTATGAAGATCATAGATGACATTAGAGATCAAGGTGGTAAAATGTTATTGTTCGAATCTTTTTGTGGAGGATTGGTCGCCCCTGAACATGACAACAACCTATGGAACTATAAGTTTACTTGGAATCCAAGAAATGTTGTACTTGCAGGACAAGGTGGTACTGCAAAATTTATTCAAGAAGGCACCTATAAATACATTCCCTACCATAGACTGTTTAGACGTACGGAATATTTTGATGTTGAAGGTTTTGGCCGATTTGAAGGTTATGCCAACCGAGACTCTTTAAATTACAGGGAAGCCTATGGATTACAAGATGCACTTACTATTTATAGAGGTACCATGCGTCGCGTAGGTTTTTCCAAAGCATGGAATCTTTTCGTTCAACTAGGTGCAACCGATGATAGCTATTCCATAGAAGACTCTGAAAACATGAGCTATCGAGAATTTATTAATCTCTTTCTACCCTATTCTCCAACTGATTCTGTTGAATTAAAATTACGACACTACCTTAAAATTGAACAAGATGATATTGTTTGGGACAAATTGTTGGAGTTGAATTTGTTCGACAACGATAAGAAAATTAATATTCCTAACGCCACACCCGCGCAGGCCTTGCAAAAAATATTAGAGGATAAGTGGACCTTACGGGACAATGAAAAAGATATGATCGTCATGTACCATAAATTTGGATATGAACTCAATGGTGAACAAAAACAAATAGATTCTAAACTGGTAGTTATTGGCGAAAACCAAAAATTTACCGCCATGGCTAAAACCGTAGGGTTACCAGTAGCCATCGTTGCCATCCAAATCCTGAATAAAAAAATTACAACACCTGGCGTTCAAATACCCATAACAAAAGAAGTCTACGAGCCCATTCTAAAGGAATTAGACAAGTTGGGAATACATTTTAAGGAATATGACGTACCTTATTTAGGCTATAATCCTGATTCTGTTATGAATTAAATTAGAACTCAAATTGTTATTTTTACTATCAAATTGAAATACGATTTTTAAAAATGGATACTAAAAATGTAAAGATTGATGGAATTGACAAGAAAATTCTAAGATTTCTAATGGAAGATGCCAGGAAACCGGTTTTGGAAATAGCAAGAAGCATAGGTATTTCTGGCGCAGCAATTCATCAACGCCTTCGTAAATTAGAAGCCTCCGGTCTATTGGCAGGTTCTAAGTTTATCATCAACCCCAAAGCAATGGGCTACACTACCATGGCCTATATTGGTATCTATTTGGATAAGGCAATGAGCAACCCAAAAGCGGTAAAGCAATTAGAGAAAATTCCTGAAGTTCTGGAATGCCATTATACAACAGGTAATTGGTCTATTCTTATTAAAATTTTATGTAGAGACAATGAGCATTTAATGCACGTATTAAACAAAGAAATACAACAAATAGAAGGAGTCTCTAGAACGGAAACCTTTATTTCCTTGGCACAACAAATAGATAGACAAATTTCTATATAAAAAAAGCCCTTATCATATAGTAAAGGGCTTTTTACAATTCTTCTATTTTAGTTTAATCGCGTCCTCCAAGTACTTGTAGACCCCAGTAGACCAAGGTTGCCAAAGAACCAATTGCCGCTACCAAATATGTTCTTGCGGCCCATTTTAAAGCATCCTCAGAACCCTTGTATTCACTTTGAGTCACTATATTTTTATTTTTCAACCATGCCAATGCCCTATTACTGGCATCGTATTCTACCGGTAAGGTAATAAAGCTGAACAAAGTAGCCATACCCATCATTACCAGTCCAGCAACAGCTACCCAATAACCAAAACCTACACCTGCAGCAGCACCCAAGGCCAAGCCACCAAAGACTATCCAAGTAGACATTCCCGAGGTTACACTCACCACAGGCACCAATTTAGATCGCATAGTTAACCATTCATATGCTGTAGCATGTTGAACCGCATGACCACATTCGTGGGCAGCAACCGCAGCAGCAGCGGCATTGCGTTGGTTATATACTCCCTCACTTAGGTTAACCGTTTTATTCTTTGGATTATAGTGATCCGAAAGCATTCCTGGTGTAGAAACCACTTTTACATCTCGTATACCGTGGTCTGCCAACATTTTTTCGGCTATTTCAGCACCGCTCATTCCATTTTGTAGATGTACTTTAGAATACTGCTTGAACTTACTTTTTAAGCGACTGCTTACAAGCCAGCTTACCAAAGCAATTGCACCTATCAATATATAATATCCCATCATAACTTTTCAATTTTAATATTAACTAAATATAGTAAAGATTCCTTTTGAATAACGAAATCTGTTTATTCAAAAGCAAAAACCCCGCCAAACCTAAAAATTGCATTTTAGATAAGGTCAGGGTCATATTTACTGACAAATTGTACGGTTATGCCATGACTTCTTCCCAGCCAAAAGCTTCTATTATTTCTTCATAAACTACTTTTCCAGAAACTATATTGAGGCCTTTATTAAGTGTTTTATCTTTTTCACATGCAGCTTCCCAACCCAAGTTTGCCAATTTTAAGGCATAGGGCAAAGTTACATTGGTCAAAGCCATTGTAGAAGTATAGGGCACGGCTCCGGGCATATTGGCAACCGAATAATGCACCACATCGTCTATAATATAAATGGGATCTTCATGAGTGGTTGGCCTAGTCGTTTCCACACAACCCCCTTGATCTACTGCAACATCCACGATTACCGTTCCTGGTCGCATTTCCTTTAACATATCTCTC
>CBFIGW010000157.1:0-7121 GCA_965662155.1 Maribacter sp.
GTGATATTAGGCTTTATGGACAATTCCATGGCAACAGGCAAACTAATGGTAAAACAAGTAAGTTTTAAGTTGTCTGGAATTAACCGAGCCAATTCCATACACGTTGTACCACCATCAACAAAAACAACAGCACCATCTTTTAATAAGGTTGTTGCCTTTTGGGCAATGGATACCTTTTCTTCCAAGGCATAGATGTTCGTATTCCTTGTACTGTTTGTGGTAAATCCTAAAGAAATAGCACCACCATGTACCTTCTTTAATTTATTTTCAGCATCTAATTCCTTCACATCCCTTCTAACCGTATCAATGGAAACATCTAGCGTTTCAGCTATATCCGTTAGAAGAATTCTATTATGCAACTCTACTTCGTTCAATATGGTTTGCTGTCTTTCTTCCTTTAGCATTTTATCAACTATTATTTTAAAAGCAAACAAAGGTAATCAAATTATTCTTATGCTGTTTTATACTGTTTAATACAGGATATCATTACTTAAAATTCTATAAACCGCATAATATTGCAATTATTATTGCATAAAACAGCAAATATTTAATTAATTGCATATATTTGCTTGATTTTTAATTACATCTAAACCACGAAATTGTATGAAAACAATGTCCTTAAGTACAAAAAAAGACATCAGCTACAAGCCCATTGGGCAATTTGAAGAAACACGTTTTGAAAAGATTCACAATGTTATCTTCACAAATTCAAACGAAGCTTCGGTTCAGGTTGCTGAAGAAATTCGAGATTTGATTGTAGCTAAACAATCTCAGAACCAAAATTGTGTTCTTGGCCTGGCTACCGGTTCCTCACCTATTCGTGTGTATGAGGAATTGGTTAGAATGCACAAAGAAGAGGGTTTAAGTTTTCAAAATGTGGTAACGTTTAACTTAGATGAATATCTTCCTATGGAGCGAGATAACATTCAAAGTTATTGGTACTTTATGCATGAACATTTATTTAATCACATAGATATTCCAAAAGAAAATATACATATCCCAGACGGCACCATACCTAGTGACCAAACAGTTCCGTATTGTTTAGAATATGAAAGAGAAATAAAAAATTATGGCGGTTTGGATTTTCAATTATTGGGTATCGGTAGAACGGGCCATATAGGTTTTAACGAACCAGGTTCCCACTATAATTCCGGAACAAGGGTTATTACCCTAGACCATATTACCCGTGTGGATGCGGCACCAGCATTTTTAGGAATAGACAATGTTCCTAGAAAAGCTATCACCATGGGAATTTCTACCGTGAGAAAGGCAAAACGTATCGTATTACTAGGTTGGGGAGAAAACAAAGCAGAAATCATCAAAGAAACTATTGAAGGTGATATTTCATCTCAAGTTCCCGCCACTTATCTTCAAAACCATGATAACTGCACTTTTATATTAGATAACGGAGCTGCCTCTGAACTTACTAAAAACAAGACACCTTGGTTGGTTGACACCTGTGTTTGGACAGAAGAATTAAAATCTAAGGCAATAATTTGGTTGTGTGATAAAACCGGGAAAACTATTTTAAGTTTAACCGACAAGGACTACAACGATAATGGCATGGCAGACCTTCTGGTTACTGAAGATTCATATGACCTAAACATTAAAATGTTTAATAAACTTCAACATACCATAACCGGATGGCCAGGTGGTAAACCCAATGCAGATGACACCAACAGACCAGAACGGGCAACTCCCAAGAAAAAACGAGTAATCATTTTTAGTCCACACCCCGATGACGATGTCATCTCAATGGGAGGCACATTTGACCGTTTGGTAGAACAAGGCCACGAGGTACATATTGTTTATCAAACATCAGGAAATATTGCTGTTTCCGATATTGATGCCAGAAGATATGCTGAAATTGCAATGGAAATAAATCCATCAGAAGAAGCACAAGATTTAATAGATTCAATAGTGGGCAAAAAAGAAAGTAGGGTTGATGATCCAAATGTGAGAAGGCTAAAAGGCAATATACGAAGAGGAGAATCCTACGCAGCTACCAGATACATGGGCTTAAAAGACAAGAATGTTCACTTTCTAGACTTGCCTTTTTATGAAACGGGCACTATTAAAAAAAACAACTTATCAGAAGAGGATATTTCCCTAATGGAGAATATCATTAAACAAATTGAACCGCATCAAATATTTGCCGCCAGAGACTTATCCGATCCTCATGGCACACACAAAGTTTGTCTGGACGCGGTTTTGGAAGCGCTCTCTAGACTAAAATCAGAGCCTTTTATCAGTGATTGTTGGTTATGGTTGTATAGAGGGGCATGGCATGAGTGGAATATAAATGACATACATATGTGTATACCCATGAGTCCAAGCCAGGTTCTTAAAAAACGAACCGCAATATTTTGTCATCAATCTCAAAAGGATGGTGTCATGTTCCAAGGGGACGATGCTCGGGAGTTTTGGATGCGCGCCGAGGAAAGAAACCGTGATACGGCAAATAAGTACAAGGCCCTGGGACTTGCCTCCTACGCCGCTATGGAAGCATTTGTGAGATATGAATATTAAAGTTGACAGCAAATTAACTTTACTAGCCACCATACTTTTTAATGATTTCATAATACCCTTCTAAATAAATTTTATTCCAAAATAAAAAGGCCTATTTTAGTCATCAATAGGCCTTTTGTTATTTTATATGCCAAAATCCATTTACTTTCTTTTCGTTTTATGTCTATTGAGTTCCTGTGCTATTTTCAAATCCGATATACCAAAGCCAAGAACAGAATTTAGAGGTGTTTGGGTGGCAACTGTTGCCAATATAGACTGGCCAAAAAATGGAAATGACGCCCCACAAAAACAGAAAGAGGATTTCCTTGCTATTTTAAATTTCTATGAAGAATTAAATTACAATGCAGTCATAGTTCAAATACGAACAGCAGGTGATGCCCTGTACCCATCACAACATGCACCATGGTCAAGGTTTTTAACAGGAAAAGAAGGAGAAAGTCCAAAATGGCAAAAAGATGTTTTGGAATGGATGATTAAAGAAACTCATTCTAGGGGAATGGAGTTTCATGCATGGTTAAACCCATATAGGGCAACTGTTGGTTTAAATACCGAGGTCTTAAGTACGGAACATGATTTCTTCACACACCCTGAATGGATGGTTAAATATGGCAAAAAATACTACTACAATCCTGGCTTGCCCCAAGTACGACAAAAAATAGTTGCCGTAATCAATGAAGTAGTTCGTAATTATGATATCGATGCCATCCATTTTGATGATTATTTTTATCCCTATACCATAAAAGATGAAGTGTTTAATGATAGCATAACTTTCTATAACTGTGGCAAAGCCAATCAAGATATTGCCGATTGGAGACGTAGTAACGTAGATTCTTTAATAAAAAAATCATATCAAACTATAAAAGCAATAAAGCCTTGGGTACAGTTTGGTATAAGTCCGTTTGGGGTATGGAAAAATAATACAACAGATCCTTTGGGTTCAGATACCAAAGCTGGTCAAACTACCTACGAAGATTTATATGCAGACCCCTTATTATGGATGAATGAAGGCTGGGTAGATTATATGGCACCACAAGTATATTGGAGCATGGACTTACCGGTTGCTTCTTATAAAAAAATTGTGGATTGGTGGAGCACAAAAAACAACTACACAAAATTGTATGTAGGCAATGCCGCATATAAGGTTAGAAATAATAGTGATAAAGCTTGGGAAAATAAAAAAGAACTACCCGACCAAATAAAGCTATCTCGTAAAAAGCAAACAGTTTCTGGGAACATCCTTTTTAGTGCAAAATCCTTGATGTACAATAATCCGGATGTAGTAAATTATCTCCAAAAAAAATATTATTCCTGGCCTGCACTAACTCCGGGTTTGCCTACTCCAAAAATAATAGAAGCTAAAGCTCCAGAGTTAACAGAAATTAATCAAACCCAGAAATTCATTGAGATTGCTTTGACGAACAAAAATCAGTTTAAACAAGTATTAATCTATACCTCCGGTAAAAAAAACAAACTAATGTATCCTCTTAAAAAATTAAAGGAAAAGGTCTATATCGATCCAGATAACTATACCATTAAAATTGCAAAAAGAAACCTATCTAGACGATATTTTGCACTTAGCTTTTTAGACCATTATGGATATGAAACAAAACCTATACTAATCAAGATTAAAAAATAAATGATTCAAAAAGATAAAGGTGCCTGGGGCTGGGTGCCAGTACTCTATTTTACTCAGGGCCTGCCATATGTTTTGGTGGTTACCGTTTCGGTAATCATGTACAAAAAATTGGGTGTAAGCAATGCCGAAATTGGTTTATACACAAGTTGGCTTTATTTACCTTGGGTATTGAAACCCTTATGGAGTCCGTTTGTGGATTTAAAAAGTACCAAAAGAAAATGGTTTTTAGGCATGCAATTGATCATTGCCCTGGCACTTTTAGGTGTAGGTTTAGCTTTACCCACAAATATGTTTTTCATCACCACGTTAGCATGTTTCTGGATGGCTGCATTCGCTTCGGCAACTAATGATATAGCTTCGGACGGTTATTATATGTTAGGCCTCACGGAAAAGAAGCAATCGTTCTTTGTTGGTATGCGAAGTACATTTTATCGTTTGGCAATGGTTACCGGGGAAGGTTTAATTGTTATTCTTGCCGGATATTTGGAGAATAAATATGGAGACAACACAAAAGCGTGGAGTATTACCATGGTTGCCGCGGCCGTACTAATGTTGATGCTTACCGTTTCCAATATGTTGGTTACACCAAAATATGAATCTTCCCAGGACATCATATCAGAAAAACCACAAAGTTTCATGCAGGTTTTTGTTTCCTTTTTCAAAAAGAAAAATATTGGAATCGCCCTAGCTTTTATACTCACCTTTAGATTGGGCGAATCACAATTGGTTAAAATGGCCGCTCCATTTATGTTGGATAGTACGGATGCCGGGGGTCTTGGTTATTCAACAGAACAGATTGGGACCATTTTTGGCACCGCAGGTGTCATTATGCTTTCAATAGGTGGGATTTTAGGCGGGATTTTAATCTCTAGGGACGGACTGAAAAAATGGATGTTCCCGATGGTATTATCCTTAAACGTACCCAACGTGCTATATGCTATTTTGGCCATCACAAAAACAACGGCTATTATTCCCGTCACCGCAACAGTAATGTTTGAGAAATTTGGTTATGGATTTGGATTCGCCGCTTTTCTCATGTACTTAATTTATGTAGCAGAAGGGAAATCAAAAACCAGTCACTATGCCATCGCAACCGGATTTATGGCTTTAGGAATGATGCTCCCGGGAATGGTGAGTGGCTATATACAAGAATGGTTGGGTTATGACGGATTCTTTATTTGGGTAGTGATAGCCGCTTTGCCCGCTATTTTTCTACTAAGATTTATTACTTACCCACCGGATTTTGGAAAAAAAACAGCAAAGACAAATGAATAGTATACTACCTATACAAGTAGCTCTAAACCAACTGGACCTTGCGGAAAAGATAGGGCAACTTTTTATGCCTGCCGCTTTTATAAATGATACGGAGGAAGAAATAGTACAACTAGAAAACTTAATCAGGGAAAGGGGTATTGGTGGTATATGCTTTTTTCACTCTAGGGCAAGTGCCGCCACAAACTTTGAAGGCAAGAAAAAAGTGGTTTATAACGAAGATAGTTTTAATACACTAAAAAAATTGATTCATAGATATCAAAACGTATCCAAATATCCCTTGTTAATTGCCATTGACGCGGAATGGGGATTGGCAATGCGCATAGAAAACACACCACAATACCCTTACGCCATCACCCTTGGGGCCATGGTAGGACAGAACGAACTAATATTTGAAGTTGGAAAGAACATCGCCAAAGATTGTAAACTAGCAGGTATTCATTGGAATTTGTCTCCAGTAGTTGATATAAACAACAACCCAAATAATCCCGTAATTGGTTATCGCTCCTTTGGCGAAAATAGGGATTTGGTAACAGAAAAAGCACTGGCCTATACCAAGGGCACACAGAGCGAAGGTATACTTACAAGTATTAAACACTTTCCCGGCCATGGCGATACCGCAACAGATTCGCATTTGGGCATACCCATTATATCTAAAACCAAAGAAGAACTTAAGGCTAATGAACTATATCCTTTTCAAAAATTAATTGATGAGGGCGTGGATTCAGTCATGGTAGGCCATTTGAGCGTTCCAGCTTTGGCAAATGGCAAAAAAACACCATCTAGTATTTCAAAAGATATTATCAAAGGAATACTTAGAAATGAAATGGGTTTTAACGGTGTGGTTATTTCCGATGCTTTAAACATGCATGCGGTTTCTAAAGATTACTCCGAACCTGGAGAATTGGAGTGGCTAGCCTTTGATGCAGGAAATGACATCCTTTGTTTTGCGGAAAATGTAGAAAAGGGTATCAAAAGCATACTGAAAAATGCCAGTGATTCCCAAATTGAAGAAAGTTTTGAACGTGTATGGCGATTAAAAGAAACTGCTCTAGCTAAAGAAACACGATTATCATCCGAAGAATTAGAATTTGAAACGGCAAGTAAACTCAACCGTAAAATAGCAGAAGCAGCTCTGACCATGCTAAAAGGTTCTGAAGAATCTATTTCTGATTTTAAGAATGAAAATTACTGTACCCTGACCATAAAAAGATATAATACCGATCAAACAGAAAAGGAGCTAAAGGATGCGGTGGATGTTATGAAAACTGAAATTAAGGACGAAGACTACATTCTCCTTGTACTTACACCTCCACAAATTAAACCTACCAACAATTTTGGTTTTATTCAAGCAGAGCTGGATTTCATAAACGATACCATAAAAACTAAAAAAACAGTGCTCTATCATTTTGGCAACCCCTATGCATTGCAAAAAATAAATACTAAAAATACAATTGCAACAGTTATAGCATATCAAGATTTTAAAGAATTCCAAGATGTCGCCACATTACATTTTCAAGGAAAGGTGAAGACGAAAGGCAAGCTACCTTTCTCTAAATTTTAATGAATCAAGATTTAGATACAAATACATAAAAGATAAATGAAAATATTTAAAGTCATTGGTTTAATGTCAGGTACATCCCTAGATGGACTAGATTTGGCATATTGTCATTTCTGGCAAGTC
>CBFIGW010000158.1:0-7113 GCA_965662155.1 Maribacter sp.
AACAAGTAGCTTAGAAAGTTGTCTTTTTTACTTTAAGTATATTCCGATTGAACATCGGAAGCCTAAGATTTTTCCTGGAAATTTAGTAAGCAACTTTGTTCTTACCTGTCGTATGCCCCACAACGGATAAGTAAGGATTGCCCTTTATTTTCAGGATTTTTTTATTCCGACTGGAAAGAATTCCAACCCTGTGCCGTTAAAGGAATTTGTGTTTCTGCCCGTGTTATCAGATTTGCACCCGAAGAAGCACTGGTCATATGACCAATTACTGTAAGATTGGGATTGCCTTTTATTTTTGGAAAATCGGCCTGATCAATGGTAAATAATAACTCGTAATCTTCACCACCGCTTAAAGCGATCATAGTACCATCCATTTTAAACTCCTCGCAGCTAGAAATCACCGTAGGGTCCAATGGTATTTTATCTTCAAATAAGTTACAGCCTACATTACTGTTTTTGCAAAGGTGAAGAATTTCGGATGAGAGTCCATCGCTAATATCTATCATAGCCGTTGGTTTTACTTCCAGTTTTTGAAGTAATTCCACAATATCCTTTCTTGCTTCAGGCTTTAATTGGCGTTCCACTATATAAGAATAGGGTTCTAGATCTGGCTGGTTGTTAGGATTAACCTTAAAGACCTCTTTTTCTCGCTCCAGCACCTGCAAGCCCATATACGCTCCACCCAGATCACCAGTGACCACCAATAAATCATTTGGTTTTGCACCGCTGCGATACGTCATTTCTAGTTCTTCTGCCTCACCTAGTGCAGTAATACTGATCATCATTCCTGTTTTGGAAGATGTGGTGTCGCCACCAATCAAATCCACACCATAAGTTTTACATGCTAGAAATACGCCGGCATAAAATTCTTCAAGCGCCTCCAAAGGAAACCTATTGGATACGGCTATGGAAACCGTTATTTGTGTAGCCTTGGCATTCATCGCATAAACATCGGATAGATTTACCATAACCGATTTGTATCCTAAATGTTTTAAGGGCATGTAGCTTAGGTCAAAATGTACGCCTTCTATTAATAAATCTGTAGTTACAACCGTTTTCTTGTTGTTAAAATTTAAAACAGCGGCATCATCTCCAATACCTTTTATGGTAGATGTATTTACAATTGGAAAATCTTTGGTTAAATGGGAAATCAATCCAAATTCTCCTAATTTCTCTAATGAAGTCGCTTCTTTGTTCTTGTCTTCTAACATATTGCAAAAGTAATGAGGATAATTCATACTATATATCTAATTTTAGGTATAATTTTTGCTGCATGAAAGCCATGAAACAATCCATTCTTCTCTTTGCCATTATACTTTTTGCCTCTTGTTCTGAAAATGATACCAACGATTCAGAAATTGAAGACTTGGACAATATGGTCGAAGATGTTAATATTACTTCTTTCATACCCTGTGAAAATGGTATGGCGGGAGAGTATCCCTGTAACGGATTTGATTTATTGGGCCATATATCGTTGGCAACGTTTCAGTCTCGAGCAGGAAATGATTGTTGGGGTTGGGTAGATACTACCACAGGGAAGGAATATGCCTTAATGGGTCTTGATGACGGTACGGCATTTATTGATATTTCTGATACTGAAAACTTGGTGTATTTAGGTAAGTTGCCAACGGCTACAGGTTCAAGTAGTTGGCGAGATATAAAAGTATTTGGAGATTATGCCTATATAGTTTCAGAGGCAAATAACCATGGTGTTCAAGTATTTGATTTGACAAAATTGAGAGATGCAGATGGCTCTGTAAAAACATTTTCGTCAGATGAAAGATATACTGGTCTTGGCAATGCTCATAATATTGTAATTAATGAAGACACGGGTTTTGCATATCCCGTTGGCACGGCACGTGATGATGATTTTAATGGGGGCGTCCATTTTTTGGATTTACAGAATCCCGTGTCACCTGTTTTGGCAGGTGGATGGGGAGCAAATGGCTATACCCATGATGCCCAAGTAGTAACATATAATGGACCAGATGTTAATTATGCAGGAGCTGAGATTTTTGTTGGTGCCAACGAGAATCAAGTAGTGGTAGTAGATATATCAGACAAAAACGCACCAACAGAACTGGCAACCTTGCCCTATCCAAGTATAGGGTATACGCACCAAGGATGGTTTACCGATGACCACAAGTATTTTATTTTAGGTGATGAGTTGGATGAGGTAAATTCCGGATTTAGATCCAGAACCTTGGTATTTGACATGACCGATTTGGAAAATCCAGTTTTACATGACACCTATCTAGGTCCAACTAGTGCTATTGACCATAACGGATATGTGGTTGGGAATGATTTTTATTTGGCAAATTATACGGCTGGCGTACGTTTATTGGATATTTCCCAAATTGAATCGAAATTGATAACGGAAACAGGTTTTTTTGATACTTTTCCTGCTAGTGACAATACACAATTTGATGGAGTTTGGAGTGTTTATCCATTTTTTGAAAGTGGAAAAATTTTGGTAAGTGATATTAATAGGGGGCTTTTTATAATCAAGAAATCAGAATAAACCAATGCGTAATTGTTATTTATTACTATTTGTTCTTTTTGTTTTTTCCTGTGCTAAGGAAGATGTTTCCGGTGTAAATCCTTATTCAGAAAATACTTTTGAAGGAACTTTAGATTGGATTAAGAATTATGGCGGTAGTGGCGATGATACAGGTCAGGCGATCATAAGTACCAATGATGGTGGATATGCTATTCTTGGTTTTTCCAATAGTACGGATGGTGATTTGTTAGGCAAGGCAACCAATGTAAATGATTATTGGTTGTTAAAGTTGGATGCCGATGGCAATTTAGAATGGACAAAAACCTATGGTGGCAGTAAGGATGATCGGGGTCAGAGTTTAGTGCAAACTACAGATGGGGGTTATGCACTTACCGGCTATGCTATGAGCGATGACGGTGACGGCTCGTTAAACAATGGTTTTCATGATAATTGGGTTTTAAAGTTAGATGCCTCCGGCACTATAGAATGGGAGAAAAGCTTCGGTTTTTCAGGCCATGACCACTCTTATGATATTTTACAAACCAAAGACAATGGTTTCTTTTTTACCGGATTTTTGGACATTACTTCAGCAAGGGCAGATGGTAATACAGAAAAGTACAGTACGTTAACAAACCATGGCGTTGGTGAGTTTTGGGGAACCAAAATTACAGGTTTGGGAGAAGTGCAATGGCGCGGTTATTTTGGTGGTACTAACAACGATAGGGCACATGCGGTTGTGGCTTCATCGGACAATGGTTTCGTAATGGCTGGATTTTCAGAAAGTGATGACTTTGATATTAGCAACACCCAAGGAAGTTATGATTTTTGGTTGGTTAAGGTAGATGCTAATGGAAACATGCTTTGGGAGCGTTCTTTTGGGGGAACTGGGATAGAGATTTCTTATGACATAGCCAATACCTTGGATAATGGATATGTTGTAGTTGGAAATACGTTTAGTACTGATGGTGATATTTCTGAAAACAAGGGAGAATCAGATATTTGGTTGGTAAAAGTAGATGATGCAGGTAGTGTCCTTTGGGAACAAACTTACGGAGGTACTCGGTTTGATGCTGCCCAGGCAGTAATTTCCAGTAAAGATGGCGGATATTTTGTTGTAGGGAATTCTAAAAGTTCTGATATAGAAGCTACCAAAAATAATGGAGAGAACGATATTTGGGTGTTAAAAACAGATAGTACCGGCAGTCTTTTATGGCAAAATTCTTTTGGGGGCATTGATTTGGATTATGGTTTTGATATTGTTGAAAATTTAGATGGCAGCATACTGGTAGTAGGCGAAACCTTAAGTACAGATTTCCCAACGCTGGCCAATAAGGGGAAGAAAGATCTTGTGGTTATGAAACTGAAGTAAGTTCTATTACTTCAACCTATAGAAAACACCTATGGTTTAATACGTTATAATAATGTTAGGTTTCATGGTAAAAACCTACTTATAGCGTATATTTGTAAACTATTTAGACCAAATCCAAATTAAGAAATGATACAAGTATCGGAAACGGCAAAAAAGAAAGTGATCAACCTTATGACAGAGGAAGGTTTTGATGCTGCTAATGACTACGTTCGTGTGGGCGTTAAAAGTGGTGGCTGCAGTGGTTTGTCATATGAGTTGGATTTTGATAATAAAATAAACGAGAGCGATAAAGTCTTTGAAGATAATGATGTACGCATCATCGTGGATAAGAAAAGTTTTCTCTATTTGGTAGGGACAACATTGGAATATTCAGGAGGACTCAACGGAAAAGGATTTGTTTTTAACAACCCAAATGCGCAACGTACTTGTGGTTGTGGAGAAAGTTTTTCCTTATAAATAAGAACTATGGCATATACTGAAGAGGAATTAAAAAAAGAACTGGAAACCAAGGAGTATGAATACGGTTTCTACACAGATATACAATCGGACACCTTTCCCAATGGCCTGAACGAGGAAATCGTAGTGGCCATATCCAAAAAGAAAGAGGAGCCAGATTGGATGACCCAATGGCGTTTGGAAGCTTTTAAGGCATGGAAGGAAATGGAAGAGCCAGAGTGGGCCAATGTGCATTACAAAAAGCCAGATTTTCAAGCAATATCGTATTATTCGGCACCGAACAGTAAGCCCAAATATGATAGCTTGGATGAGGTAGACCCAGAGTTGTTGGATACTTTCAAGAAACTTGGAATTTCTTTGGACGAACAAAAGAAATTGGCTGGTGTCGCAGTTGATATTGTGATGGATTCTGTATCTGTTGCTACTACGTTTAAAAAGACATTGGGAGAGAAAGGAATTATTTTTTGTTCAATTTCCGAAGCTATAAAAGAACATCCGGAATTGGTAAAGAAATACATCGGTTCGGTTGTGCCTCAAAAGGACAATTTTTATGCAGCATTGAATTCTGCTGTTTTTTCAGATGGTAGTTTCTGTTACATCCCTAAAGGAGTACGTTGCCCTATGGAGCTTTCTACTTATTTTAGAATCAATCAAGCCGGTACGGGTCAATTTGAAAGAACTTTGGTAATTGCCGATGAAGGTAGTTACGTGAGTTATTTAGAAGGTTGTACTGCGCCTTCAAGGGATGAGAATCAATTGCACGCTGCGGTGGTGGAGTTGATTGCATTGGATGATGCTGAAATTAAATATTCCACTGTTCAAAACTGGTTCCCTGGTGATAAAGAAGGTAAAGGCGGAGTATTTAATTTTGTAACCAAAAGAGGAATTTGTGAAAAAAACGCGAAAATTTCTTGGACTCAGGTAGAAACAGGTTCAGCCGTTACATGGAAATATCCTTCTTGTATTTTAAAAGGCGATAATTCCATTGGAGAGTTTTACTCCATTGCTGTTACTAATAATTATCAGCAAGCGGATACGGGAACAAAAATGGTACACTTAGGTAAGAATACCAGAAGTACCATTATTTCTAAAGGTATTTCTGCCGGGAAGTCACAGAATAGTTATAGGGGATTGGTACAAGTCAACAGTCGTGCGGAAAATGCCAGAAATTTTTCACAATGTGATTCTTTGTTAATGGGCAATGAATGTGGAGCACATACATTCCCATATATCGAAGCTAAAAATAAAACGGCACAGATAGAACATGAAGCCACGACCAGTAAAATTGGTGAGGACCAAATTTTCTATTGCAACCAAAGGGGTATAGATACGGAAAAAGCCATTGCATTGATCGTAAATGGTTTTAGTAAGGAGGTCTTGAACAAACTACCAATGGAGTTTGCGGTTGAAGCACAAAAACTATTGGAAATTAGTTTGGAAGGTTCTGTAGGATAGAACGCAGGACAATCTTGCATTGTAATTTGATGGTGATTAAACAGATTCGAAATCACTTAATAGCATCGATATATGGTAATATCGAATAATAGATTTGAAAATGAGAAAATTAATACTACTTGTTATTGTCTTGGGTTTTTTCTCCTGTAAAGAGACAAAAAAGGATTCAAAGTCTGAAGAAGTTGCTACTGTAGCATCTAAACCAGAGCTTAAGCTCTATACTTTTAGTGGCGGTACTGTAATGGTAAACCAGTTAGAGTTATTTTCACAGGACACCACCTATCAAGGGCAAACCAAAGAATTTGCTGATCCATTTTATGTTATTAGTCACCCAAAGGGCAATCTAATGTGGGATGCCGGTTTACCAGAAATGTTGGTTGGCCAGCCAGCTTACACAGATCCAAGCGGTGCCTTTACCGTCTCTAGACAGGATTCTGTAGTACATCAATTAAACAAAATTGGTTTAACTATTGAGGATATTGATTATTTAGGGCTTTCACATACCCATTTTGATCATAGCGGTCACGCCAATTCACTTAATAATGCTACTTGGTTGGTACAAGAGAAGGAATTTGATTTTATCACCAGTGAGGATACACAAAAGAACCAAGCAGATATCTACAATGCTATCAAGGAACTTACCAATGTAAAAAAACTAAGTGGAGATTATGACATTTTTGGCGATGGTACCGTAGTTATCAAATCTATGCCGGGACATACACCAGGCCATCAAGTATTGTATTTGGAATTAGCAGAACAAGGTCCTGTCCTTTTAACAGGAGATTTATATCATCTTTATGAAAATAGGGAGCATAAAAGAGTGCCCATTTTCAATTTTGATGTGGAACAAACATTAAATAGTATGGATAAGTTTGAAGCATTTGTCAAAGAAATGAATGCTACAGTTTATCTACAACACCAAAAGGAAGATTTTAATAAAATGCCAAAGGCACCAGAATATTTAAAGTAACATATTATGTTGAAAATCAAAGATCTACATGCTAGCGTAGAGGATAAAGAAATATTGAAAGGAATTAACCTAGAAGTTAAAGCTGGAGAGGTACATGCTATAATGGGACCAAATGGTTCTGGTAAAAGTACATTGGCCGCGGTAATTGCAGGGAAAGAGGAGTTTGAGGTTACCCAGGGCTCTGTAGCTTTGAACGGCGAGGATTTAGAAGAGGTTGCCCCAGAGGAAAGAGCACATAAAGGTGTTTTTCTTTCTTTTCAATACCCTGTTGAAATACCAGGTGTTTCCGTTACAAATTTCATGAAAACAGCTATCAATGAATCTAGAAAGGCCAAAGGTCTTGAGGATATGCCTGCTAATGAA
>CBFIGW010000159.1:0-7108 GCA_965662155.1 Maribacter sp.
AGAATCATTTTGGCAGAACTCTTTGTTTAAAAGGGCAGTTTTATTTTTTATTTTGAAGCGAAGTAATAGCTATTAGGTCACTTTGGCAAACACCTTTCATTTTAAGGAATTATTAAAATAAACAGGTGGCGAATTCCCACACTATGCTTATTTTGCAAAAACTTATTAATACCCTTCTTTAAAATGAGAAAAACAATTCACGGAAAAACATTTGGTTATTTATTAATTGCTGTATTGTTATTAACTACTAAAACTGTCATTTCCCAAGAACAGAACGGTTATGATGAGCTGGTAGTGCTTTTTAAAACATGGAGAGTTTTTGAAAATCCACCGTTACTAAACGGTGCTCCAGATTATACACAGGCTAGCTTTGAAAAAAGGAGGCCGGAGTTTATAACCCTTCAAGAAAAACTAAATAATATAGACACCACCGGATGGACTATTCCTGAACAAGTGGATTGGCGTATTGTGAAGGCTGAAATGAACGGCTATGATTTTAACCAACGCGTACTGAAACCCTGGGAGAGAGACCCTGCTTTTTATGCAACTATATGGACAGACCGTAGTGACGTACCCGCGCACGAGGGGCCAACACACCATGCCGTTCTAGACCTCTGGACGTATACCTTTCCCTTGAATAAAGAAAGTCAAAAAAAATTATTGCGCCAATTAGAAGTGATTCCTGCAATTAACGCCCAGGCAAAAATAAATCTCACCGGAAATGCCAAGGACCTTTGGGTTGCCGGTATTCGCGATATTCAAACGCAAAGCGGCAACTTGACCGCTATGAAAAAACTTGCCGGCATAGCCAAGGATAAAAAATTGATTTCTGCTATTGACGAAGCTATTGCATCTACTAATGACTTGGCCAATTGGCTTCAGGAAAAAGCGCCTTCAAAAACTGGACCATCAGGTATCGGTAAAGAAAATTATACTTGGTACTTGCAAAATGTACATTTGGTTCCTATGACCTGGGAAGATGAGGTCATGCTCTTAAAACGAGAATTAACAAGAGCCTGGTCTGCCTTAAAGTTAGAAGAACATCGCAACCGTAAGTTGCCAAAATTAACAGCGGCTAATAGTCCCGAAGCATATGATAACCGTGCAAAAGCATCTGCCAAAAATCTTCTTGATTTTCTCGATCAAAACGAAATGGTAACTGTTAAAGACTATTTTGAACCCGCTCTAAATGCGCATTTGGGTGCATTTGTACCTCAAGAGAAACGAAACTTCTTTTGGATAACGGCACATTACGATCAGCGTCCACTGTACTCACATTTTTATCATTGGTTCGAGTTGGCCCGTATGGATACAGAACCGCACCATAGTGAAATACGGCGCAAGGCACTATTATATAACATTTTCGACTCTAGAAACGAGGGTACCGCCACTGCTGTGGAGGAAATGTTTATGGATGCAGGACTTTATGATGATCAGCCACGTTCAAGGGAAATCGTTTATATAATGATTGCGCAGCGCGCCGCCAGGGGATTAGGTTCATTGTACGCCCACGCCAATGAAATGACCATGGAAGAAGCCGGTAGTATCCATTCTGAATATACCCCTAGGGGATGGATGAAAACCGAAAAGAAACTCTTACTTTTTGAACAACACCTTTATTTAAGACAACCAGGATATGGTACCAGCTATATTACTGGAAAATACCTATTAGAAAATACCTTGGCAGAATATGCGCGCATGAAAGAAGTTAAAAACGAACCCTTTGAAATGCGTGCCTTTTTTGACGAATTAAACTCCGTAGGAAGTATTCCCATTTCATTAGGGCGATGGGAAATGACTGGGGTGTCATCCTTTTTAGGGCAGTAATAATTTTTACATTATAATCCACCAGACCATGACTAAGGAAAAACCTAAAAAATTAGTAAGACAAATGGGGCTGCTTGCCCTTGTTGCTACTGGTGTTTGTTCTATGTTGGGTGCTTCCATTAACGTGGTACCGTTTATGATACAGCGCAATGTACCGGGCATTGGACCATACGTGCTACCCGCTTTTGCATTTGCTGCCATCCCAGCTATTTTTGCTGCTTTGGCCTATGGCATCTTAGCCTCCGCAATGCCACGAGCAGGTGGTAGTTACATCTATGCCAGTCGTGGGTTGAATCCCTATTTGGGCTTTGTGGCCAGCTTTTCACAATGGTTTGGACTTTCGATTGTTATTGGTGTCATTGCCTATGTTACTATACCCTTTATACGTGATGTTACTTTAAATTTAGGATGGGACTCTATTTCGGACACCTTGGAAACCGGTTGGGTACGCGTTGGTCTGGCACTAGTTCTTATTTGGTTTTTTATCGGAATAAATATTAAAGGTATTAAAACTTACGAGCGTATTTTATTGCCTATGATGTTCTTAATGTTCGTCCTTGGCGGAATCGTAATTGTATCTGGGCTCATCTTCGACACTTCGGATTTCTTGGTAGGGCTACAAGAAAAAGAGGGGCGTACTTTTATCCCTAGTGAAAATGTTGATTTTGATTGGCGCCTATTTCTAACTTCCGCCGCCTTACTATTTTCCAGCTTCATTGGTTTTGATTCTATTGCGCAAGCTGGTGGAGAAGCTAAAAATCCATCAAAATCACTTCCAAAAGCAATACTGTTGGCCATATTTGGCGTGGGTATTTTTTACTTCCTCTTTGCAGCGGCAGTATATCATATCGTTCCGTGGAGTTTTGTAGCGGAAGAAGCTTTGATCAAAGATATATCCGCACCAGGTCTGCTGCGATATGTATTGCCACCGGGATTGGGAGTAGCCATATTGGTAGGCGCCGCCATAGCCTTGATTAATGACTTGCCCGCTATGCTTTTATCCGTATCAAGATTAATGTTCGCTTGGGCCAAAGATGGAATTTTTCCAACGTCCATAGCTCGCATACATTCAAAAAACAGCACACCACATATTGCCTTGTTCGTGGCTGGCTGTATGGCCAGTATCGGGGTTTTAGGCTCCCATTTTGCAGGTGATTTCTTTTTGGGTATCGATATTATGGTTACTTCTATGATGGTGAACTTTCTTTTAATGTGCATTACCTTAGTGACCATTACCAAAATAAATCCAAGCTTGGCAAAAGATATTTCGGTCTTAAAGAACAGAAATCTTCAATTATGGATCGGGTGGCTTGGAGTTATAACCTTAACCGTATTTTTAGGCATCCATACCTATAAAGACCTAACAGCTCAAAATAATGCTTGGTATTTCCACTCCACCCCTATTTGGTTGATCGTTATGGGTTTGGCAAGTGGTATATTTGGGTATAATTGGAGCCGATTAAAGAAAGGTGAAACCGATATTGCAACACGATTTTTAAAACTTCCTGAAGAATAAGCAATGCAAACAACGATACATTTAGCCAACGGTTTAGAAATTTCTAGAGTTGTTACCGGACTTTGGCAAATAGCCGATATGGAACGTAACGGCAATACCTTGGACCCTTTGGCTACCTCAAAATACATGCGACCCTACTTGGATGCCGGACTCACTTCTTTTGATATGGCCGACCATTACGGATCTAGCGAAATTATTGCGGGTACTTTTAAAAATAGCTTGGGTAATAAAAACCAAGTGCAATTATTTACCAAATGGGTCCCAAAACCCGGTAAGATTACCCGGGAGGATGTTCGCGAAGCGGTAAACATCGCTTTGGATAGAATGGAACAGTCTTCTATTGACCTGATGCAGTTTCATGCGTGGTACTATCCGGATGCCAGTTGGTTGGATGGACTTTTTTATTTGAAGGAATTACAGGAAGAAGGGCTTATAAAACATTTGGGTGTTACCAACTTTGATGCCGCCCATTTGCGAATAGCCTTAGCCAGTGGTATCCCAATCGTGAGCAATCAGATTTGCCATTCCCTGATAGACCAGCGTGCCATGGGCAGAATGGCCGAGGTTTGCAAAGAATACAATGTAAAATTATTGGCCTTTGGCACCTTGGCCGGTGGATTTTTAACCGATAAATGGTTGGGAAAACAGGAACCTTCACAGGAAGAGTTGACCACTTGGTCACAAATGAAATATAAACGCTTTATCGAAGCCGCAGGCGGATGGCAACCCTATCAAGACTTGTTGCAGATCGTAAAAAATGTTGCCGAAAAACACAATGCGTCTATCGCCAATATCGCTACGAGGTACATCCTTGAAAATCCGGCCGTAGCTGCCGTAATCGTTGGTGCTAGACTGGGCGAGAGCGAGCATATCCAAGAGAACAGGAACATGTTGGACATCCACTTGGACTCTGCTGATTTAGAAGCTATCAAAACCGCTTTGAAATCCTTACAAATGATACCGGGCGACTGTGGGGACGAATACAGAAAACCTCCGTTCTTGACAGCATCTGGAGACCTCAGCGATCACTTGGAAACCATTCCGAAAGCTTTTACCCCCATTAAAACAGGCAATCATCGCGAGCAGATTTTTAGCGGAACCGAATGGGAAGAATACGCAGGGTATTGCAGAGCCGTAAAAATAGACAACCGAATCCACGTGTCTGGCACAACGGCCACACATGGTAGTAAAATGATCGGAGGTACAGACCCCGCTGCTCAGACGCATTTCATCATTGACAAGATTGAAGGCGTCATCACCTCTTTCGGAGGTACTTTGGCCAATGTGGTACGTACCCGTATTTTTGTGAACCAGCTTGATGATTGGGAGCCCGTTGCCCGTGCCCACGGGGAACGATTCAACGGAATCAATCCGGCAAATACCTTAGTAGAGGCCAAATTGGTAGGCGAAGGCTATTTGGTGGAAATCGAAGCGGAGGCCGTTATATCCTAATTATCTTTTTAAAATATATCAGGGTTTATACAACTCCCACTTCAGATTCGATTTTTTGATATCGCTTCCAAAAGATGGCCATTCCTTTTGCATAAAACGGTCTACCTCGGTTGAAAAATCTGAAATCAACATGCCCGCCTGTTTCAAAATTTCTTGATGCTGTTGTGATGGCGCACGGGTTTGTGCAGCAGCAATACTCAATACTTCCCTAATTTTGGAATAGGGCGAAGTATCAAAGGATTGCCATGCCCCTACTTGCCTTTCCGGTTTTGGGATCTGCCCTTTTGTACGCAGGTCTTTTAAGGCCTGTTTCATTGCATTGATTTTTTTCTTAAAGGATTTATTTACTTTATTAGAGGTACCATCGAGCTGCTTCTCCAATTTCTCCACTTGTTTTATCTTTTCATCAATTGTTTTCAATTTTTCGGATAACATAACCACCTGCGTATCGGCTGCTTTCCGATAGGCATATAACTCAGGGTCGACTTTGGGGTCTAAATCAAATCTTGGATCAGGAATAACCTTTAGTTTTGTAGTATCCGTTGATGAGCCATATTTCAATACGATGGTATATTCTCCAGGCAACACAGGGATATCCCGAGAAAATTCATCCGACCATGAACCTGGTAAGGAACTCGATTTCTCATCCAACTTCCAAATTAGATAGTTAAGTCCCTTTTGCAAGTCCTTGGTTTGTACCGAATTAATTTTGTTGTTTTGATCATCAAAAATATCGGCTTTTACGAGGCTATCACTCTTGGACATTTGGGATATAAAAAATGGAATCTTTGTTTTTTGAAACACTCTGTTCTCCCCTTCAAAAGTCGTATGGAAACCTGTCCAAATATTTCCTGGCGGATTAATGAACAAACCCTTTACCTGCACTGCATCGTTCATTGGTAATGCCGTAATGCCTGATTTTATTCGGTTCCCAGCTATTTCTCGTAGGGACAACAAATCATCCAACACCCAAATGGCCCTGCCAAATGTACCCACGATTAAAGCCGACTCCGGTTCCTGAATCTTTAAATCCATGGTGGAAACGGAAGGAAATCCATTTTTAAACTGGGCCCAACTTTTACCTTCATCTACACTAACCCACAAACCATTTTCAGTTCCCAGAAATACTAAATTGGGTTCTACAGAATCTTGGATAATACATAATGTGTAGCCTTTCACCGTATTGGCATATACCATTCGCTGCCATGTTTTTCCAAAATCTACCGTTTTAAAAAGATAGGGCTCGTAATCACCTTTTCTATAATTGTTCACGACCATCCAAGCAGAACCTACATCGTATTGGGAAGCTTCAATTTGGGCTATCCACCCTTCCGAGGGTAATTGCCCAACATTAGTTGTTAGGTTGACCCAAGTGTCCCCACCGTCTTTTGTTAATTGAATCTGACCGTCATCAGTTCCCACCCAAATCACTTCCTTGTCCTTCGGACTCGGAGCAATCGTTAAAATAGAGGAATAGCGTTCGGCTCCCGAAACATCCAGGGTTAGTCCACCATAGTCCTTTTTTTGATAATCCAGATTGTTGGTGGTCAAATCCGGAGAAATAATTTGCCAAGTAGCTCCTTTGTCTTCAGTATAATGAACAAATTGCGATCCGTAGTACGCTGCATCGGTATTGAAGGGGTCTCTAGCAAAACCCGCGTTCCAGTTAAAGCGAAGTATCGTATTTAGGTCCGGTGCCGGGGGTTGAATATTTACATAATACCCCGTCATTTTATCGTACCGATACAAGTTCCCATTTTGTGAAGAACCGTAGCCAAAGCGCGAATTTTCCAGATCTGGTGAAATATCAAAACCATCACCCCCAACTAAATACTGCCAATACAACGTGCGAATGCCCCCTCTTTTCCAAGTATATGCCGGGCCGGACCAGTTTCCATTGTCCTGCATACCTCCGTACACATTATACGGGCGGTCATTATCGACACCCACATGATAAAATTGCGCCACGGGAATAGTCTCTGGAAAATACCAGCTTTTGCCATGGTCGTAGGTAATGCCCAAACCACCATCGCCTCCAATTATAAAGTGCTTCGCATCCTTGGGATTCACCCAAAACGCGTGAAAATCGGCATGAATTCCCTTAGTTTCATCGGCCGGTATCATGGGGATGGTATCGAAGGTCTTCGCACCATCATAACTGACGGATAAGGGTTGGTAAATGTTATAGACTCGATTGGCATCTTCCGTATCTACTGCCAAATCCTGAAAGTAAAACGGTCGGTTATTGGCGAACTTGGGATTAACATTAATAAGCTTCCAACTGTTGCCACCATCATCGCTACGATAGATGGC
>CBFIGW010000160.1:0-7034 GCA_965662155.1 Maribacter sp.
TAGTCCATCGGCAGGAGTGACAACGGCGTTTCGTTGAATTGATGTCATTTGTGGTAAAAGAAAACCTTTGTCTGTAGAATTCACTTCCAACATCGCAGAATTCTGTGGTGTTGTAGTCCCAATTCCAACTTGAGCGTTTAAGTGTCCCAAACAAGCAGTGATAAAAATCGTGTAAATAATTTTTTTCATATCTATTTTTTATAAAGTTCTAAGTGGATAAATATATTAACCGACGAGGTGAGTGGTGCATTGATAATATGTGTCCCCGAAACATCGGAGGCTACCGCCGAGTTTTTTGATTGAGCACCGATTGTAGATGAACCGATTGTAGGAATATCAACTTCATTAATGTGTTTACCGTGAGCATGAATGGACAATCCACCTGGATTCACCCAGAGATTAAATTCGTTTGGAATGGCTTCAGTGATATCTGTATTGCTCCAGTTGGTATAGTAAGTGCCTTTTTGACCAACTGCAGAAAAAGTTAAGGACTGTGCCTTAAAACCACTTAAGCAAACAAATAAAGCTATTGTAGAAATAATATTTTTCTTTTTCATGTTCTCGTTTTCAAAAATCTATGCTAAATACTCTATAAATACTGTTAGTCAATTGGTTTTAAAGGTGATTAGTTTATGTAGTAGGTGTAAAATAGTAGACATTTGTAAGTATATTTACATAAGGACATGCTTAATTATTGTTGATCAGTAATCTATGTTGTAGAATTGTGCAGTAGATGAATATTGAATTAAACAAAACATCAAACCACTATGAAACCAATTGTTACTTTTTTATTCATTGTTTTAACGGGTGTACTAAACGCCCAAATCCTTACCATCACCAATACTGGCGAAACCGGCACCTCAGGTAACAATTGGTCCATCTCTGGTAACACCCTCACCGTTACCGGTACAGCCAATATACAAGCCTCGGTAATTGAAAACCACTTGTCGAGTATGGGGCCTTTGGTGGTAGATGTAGATGCAGTTACTTCAGTAATTGTTGATCAAGCGATTAACGTTACCACAGGTGCTAATGCACTTAGTTTAGGTACCGATGGAAACAATGCTGCTTTTGCAGCTAATCAGAGTATTACAGTCCATGGTTCTCTATCGGTGTATGCAGGGCAGATTTATCTGTATGCAAATCTAACTACTGGATCTAATGGGGCCAACATACTTTTGAAAACCTTTGAATATCCACCGGGCGCGAATATAACAGACGGTTTTATTTCTCTGCTTGCCAATGTAGATTTAACCACCAATAACGGAGACATTATTTTGTGGACTAATGCAACCAACAGAACCAGTGGGCAAGTCAATAATGAAATAGGTTTAGGAGGGAACAATACCTTAAATTCCTCTGGCGGTAAAATTGTACTAGCCGGTGGCTTAGATGATGGGAGTAATGGCGGTACGGCTAGTGATGGCATTCCAGATGGCTATGCCTACCGTGGAGGTTATGCGGGAGCCGCATTAGATATACGAGCAGCCGTTACTTTAAATTCAGGGGGCGGTGATGTTATTGTACGAGGAGAACAAAACGGGTCAGATGTTGCCGTAGGGCTTACCGCGGCTTTCGCCATTAGTAATGCTGGTGAAGTTATTATAGAAGGTAAAAACACCACAGCAGGCTCTATACTCATGGGTACCACAGCCATTACAACTACGGTGGCCAATGCTGGGGTTTTTCTATTAGGTTCTACCGACATCAACAATAGTAATTTAGGACTTACTTCTATTACTACACAAGGTGGAGATGTCGTAATAGCAACCAATATAGATGATGCTACCGATGGTGAGTCAGCAAAAAACGGTCAACTACGATTAACTTCGGGCCTAAGTGTTACTACCAATGGTGGAGATATAACCCTTGGAGGAGGAAACAGCAATGGTACCAATTATGCGATGGGGTCAACTTCCACCAATGTAAATGAAGGTATTCGTATTGACGATTCCTTATCGCTCAATTCAGATGGCGGTGATATAGCCCTGCGTGGAAAAACCCCTGCGGTAGGTGTCGGAAATGAAATTGGTGGTGCAGGGATTAATTTTATCAACATAGCCAGCGGTTCTATCAACAGTGGTTCAGGTACGGTTTTACTGGATGGGTACAGTCAAACTTCGGTTGGAAATGCCATTGCCGGTCTATTATGGTGGAATCTTGGCAGCGCTGGTACATTTACTATAGAATCGGCAAACACTGCGGCTAATGCTATTACACTAAACGGGTTTTCAGCCGGAACTTCAGGTCAGGCTTACGGAATCGAAACAGAAGGTTTTAACACACTAAACCTATTAGCTACGGCTTCTGGAGGCGGTATTATTGTAAACACAGGTAATTCCATTGCCAATTATTACGATGTGGTATTTAGAGGGCCTTTAAATATTCAAGCTGTAGATGGCCCGATAGCCCTAAAAGGTGGTCAACTTGGGGGTGTAGCTAATGGATACCTATACTTTGCGAATAACGTTTATTTGGGATCCAAAGCTTCTACCGCTATTACCTCTAGCTCTAGCGATATTTTAATTCAATTTGATCGCTTCGATTTTCCAGCAGGAAGTCGCTTTATCGCTACAGATGGTGCCGTAACCTTGCAACCAAATGGCGCTTCTTTTGGGATGGCAGTGAATACCAACTTTTTCAATTGGAATCAAAACAGCCAGACCATGTCGGGCTTAACCATTGGTAAGCTTGGAAATACGGCAGATATTTCCCAAGGAGTTGAAGATTTAACGGCTAATGGTCCAATTTCGGTTTATGGAGGCAACATCAACATTAATGAAAGCCTGGAATCTACCGCCAGCGGCGAAAATATTCTATTTAAAGGAACAGGCTTTATTAATCACGCTTCTAGTAAAACTATGACCACTAACGGAGGTGATGTTACCTATTGGGCTGATAGTGATGGAAATGGTAGTGGATACGTGCAGACCGGCAGTTCCACCGCAATTACTTCGGCCGGTGGAGCCATTACTTTAGGCGGTGGTACTAACATTGCTACAGGCTATGCCAGAGGGGCAGACTTGCAAGATGCACAGACAGAACCGACATTTGACTTAAGAATATCAGGCGTACATTTAAAAAATGGTACTAACCTGAATTCAGCGGGCGGTAATATTACCTTAAGGGGGCAAAACCTTGGTACAGCTTCGAACACGCTTCAGTTTGGCATTATGGGGCACAATGCTACTTTAGATGCGGGTAGTGGTAAAATTGCGATGTATGGCTTGGCAGGTGGTTCAGCGAACCAAAATGCACAAGCTATAAGTAATTATGGCAATGGTTGGACTATTCGTTCTTCCAACGCATCTTCAGACGCTATTGTACTATTTGGTGATGGTTCAAGCTACAATGGTACGGTAGCTACTTTGGGAATCAATTTTTCAGGAATTATAGAATCCACTGGAGGAGGAGGTATCCAGCTTACAGGGAAGTCGGGTACGTCTGCGGGATTTGATCGTTCTATGGATATTTATGGTAGTATTCTGGCTAATACTGGAACTATTACCCTTACTGCAGAAAATAACAATGCCACACAAACAGGCTTATTTTTAAGTGGCGCTACTTTAGGTTCTGAAACAGGAACAAACGTTACTGCATCAACAAGTAATATCATTTTAAAAAGTGATAATACAGTTTTCAATACCACAGCCAGTGATATCAAAACCTCAGGAGAAGTAAGCATACTTCCACTAAATGCCTCCACAAGTTTTGGCGTAGCTCAAAGTTTTGGCAGTAATTTGAACCTAAGTACCTCTGTTTCGGGCTTAACTATTGGTAAAGCAACTAACACAGCAGATATTATGTTGGCAGGTGCTACTTCTATTGCCGGTCCGATAACGATTTACGGAGGAAATATCAACCTCAATGAAGACCTATCAAGTTCAGCTGGGAGCACTATTTCACTGTATGGAAATACGCTTAATTTTGGTTCAGGAAGAACCGTCAGCTCTTCAGGTCAATTGGTTGTTGCTACTCAAGATCCTTCATTGGCGATTGGAATGGCAGGTGCATCAGGAAGTTTAAGTTTACCTGTTTCTTATTTTATCACTAATTTTTCAGATGGTTTCGCTAACATTCAAATTGGTTCAGGAACGCAGACGGGAGCGATAAGTACGAATGCCTTCAATCTCCAAGATAATATGACGCTCCTTACTTCGGGTGCATTGACTTTGGGAGGGATACCTGAGTTAGGATCGAACGACATGACGTTAGGAGAGGACATTACTACAATTAACTTGGGTAGCAACTTTTACTTTAAGAGTGATAGTACGGGACGTTTAAAACGACAAATTTCAGATGGTAATTCACGTTTATTGCCTGTTGGTAGGGCGAGTTACAACCCTGTTACCATTACCAATAACACCGGTTCGGCAGATGTTCTTTCTGTAAGGGTGCTCGACGAGGTCTTTTTAAATGGTTCTTCTGGTCAACTGGTAGAAACGCCTCATGTTAAAGTAACGTGGGACCTTGATAAGGATAATGCAAACGGTGGTAGTGGAATAGATGCCGAATTTGGTTGGTCAGATTCTCAGGAATATGGCGCAATGGGTTCCTATCGTTTGAATCATCATAATGGAGCGAATTGGGAATTAGCTTCAGGATCTTCTGGTAGTGTTTCAGGCAGTACGTTCAAAACCATGACGCATACCAACTACCTTGGAACCTTCTCTCCTTTTGCCATCAATCAAGATGGTTCGCCTCTTCCAGTGGAATTCCTTGGTATGCATTATGACTGCGTTGATGGAGGAGGTGTCGAACTGACCTGGCTAACAGCTTCAGAATTGAATGCGCAGCATTTCGAAGTGATGCATTCAGCAGACGGATTCACATGGAAGAAAGTTGGAACAGTAACCGCATCAGGAACAACCAATACACTTTCCGAATATCAGTTTATTGATGCGCAGCCCAGCCGTTCAAGCTTGCGTTACTATAAGCTTAAGCAAGTCGATTTTAATGGAGACTATGAATGGCTGCCAATAATATCTGTAAATTGTGAAGCTGTGGAAGGTGTTCGATTGTATCCGAACCCTGCGCAAGATAAGGCTTATATTGCTATTCCGAGTAATACAGTGGAAGCGATTACGATTCAACTCATCGATCAGACAGGAAGAGTTGTCAATACTGCAAACCACAACATCAAGAAGGGAGTTAACAATATTGCATTAGAATTGACAGGATTGCAAAATGGAATGTATACCGTATTGTATGCCAATAAAAACATGCAGGAAGCCCTAAAGCTTATCATTAATAAATAAAGTATTCTTATTCTAAGTCAGATTGAGAAATAAAAACAAGACTGCCAAATTTGGTAGGCTTGTTTTGGTTTACCACTTTTATATTAAAGGGAGAAAACATTAACATTACAGCAGGCCCTAGTCAGAACGAAGTATTTTAGTCCAGATGGAGGTTCTGAAGGGCAATTCGAAATATCCTTAAATTCTTGTTCAAACTTTTTGGAGGATATAAAGTCAATATCAAACTGAATATTGAAGTTATGATTTTTATCTTTTCGTCCCTTCAATTTCATTTGGTGCCCAATAATCATCTTCTTCGGGTATCCCTTTTACATTGAAATCATGAAGCCATTCACCTTTCAATGTTCCGTTTTCAAGGGTAATATATAAATCTATGAACATCGGGCTTACAGCAACGAGGTGATAAGTACTTCCAGTTTTTTCCGATAAGATCACAGGGAATTCTTTCTTTTTTCTACTTCGTTTGAAGGTGATTGTTCCCGCTGTCATTCCGTTGATGAGCTTTAAATCTAATGTGCCTTTTGACCTTCTATTTCTCAGTGATGAAGTTCTAATTTTCCATTTGCCTAACAGCAATGTATCTTTTTTAGTTTGGATCTCTTTGTTTTTTTCTGCCAAGAATATTTCTGCAATAATTTGAGCTTCCCTAGAATTGAAGAAAATTTGATCACCAGTATTTGCTAAGTAAACAAAAGTTAACTTCTCCTCGGGATACAAGATTAAATGGCTCCGGGTTGAACTCATACTTCCACTATGATAGATTATTGGCGTGCCAATTCTACTTTGACCCGTTTCCCACCCAAGACCGTAGTGAATTTCAGTTCCATCCTCAAGTTTGTGAGAAGTAAACAGTTCGTTTGTCATTTCGGGTGAGAGAATCGTATGATTGATTAAACCACTCCCCATTTTCGCTAAATCTGTCGCTGTAGACAAATATCCTCCACCAGCGTACATATAACTTCGATTGTCGAATGGAGCAATCTTGCGTTTATGTTTGCTATCGTGAACATAAAAATGAGAAAGGTAGTCAATAGACTTGTCTGGATAATCAAAAGACGTATTTGTCATATCAAGTTCTTCCCATGTTTCTTCCATTAAGTTAAAGAATGATTGATTAGCTGCCTTTTCCATTACTGCACTTAACAAAACCCATCCATAACTGGAGTAGTGGTAATCTGTACCAGGTTTAAAAAGCAATGGATCATTTTCGAACTTTTCTAATGAATGGCTCACTTCTTTATAATGAACATCATTATACAATGGATCCTTATTGGTATAATGCCTAATTCCACTGGTCGAAGTTGCCAGATCTCTTGGAGTGATGACATATTTCTTTTTTGGGAATGCTGGAAAATAATCACGAATGTTCTTATCGAGGTCTATCTTATTTTGATCTATAATTTTTCCTAAAGCGACGGATGTTACTGACTTGGATACGCTTGCAATTCTAAACTTAGTTTCTTCTTTTACAGGCTTTTTCTCTGCCAAATTACTATATCCGAAACCTTCTGACCAGACTAATGAGTCTCCGATCATGAGGGCAACTTGTACCCCTGGCGTATTGGTCTGTTTCTGATGGTTCTCAATTAATAATCTTGCCTTTTCAATCGCCTTTTCATAGTCTTGAGCAAATATCCCTTGAATTGTTGCGAATACGAATAGAATTGTGAATCGATACATGCTATAGTCTTTAAACTAGAGTATTTCTAGTATAGAACGTTCTAAAATTTCATCTTTTGTTAAATCACTCCAGTCGAACTATTCATAAAAGTCAGG
>CBFIGW010000161.1:0-7030 GCA_965662155.1 Maribacter sp.
GGCTGCTTTTAAACAGTTTAATGCACGAACGGACAAGTCCATATCTACCAATTTGGTTTTCAATAACTGTCTCATATGTAATGATTCCTCATCATATGTTTCAGTCTGTGCAATTTCATCCGCCTCCAAAGTAATACGTTCATCAGAGAATAACATAAAATGATGAATCAATACTTTGGCTGCTTCTGTTAAAGCATCTTTTGGATGAATAGAACCATCGGATACGATTTCGAATACCAATTTTTCGTAGTCCGTTTTTTGCTCTACACGAAAGTTTTCTATACTATATTTTACATTTTTAATTGGTGTAAAAATAGAATCAACGGCTATGGTACCTATTGGTGTACCAGCCTTCTTATTTTCTTCTGCAGGAACATAACCTCTACCCTTCTCAATAGTAATTTCCATATTTATGCTAACCTTAGCATCCATATTACAAATTACTAAGTCAGGATTCAGTACTTGATACCCAGAAATGAATTTCTGAAAATCACCGGCAGTTAATTGGTCTTTTCCGCTAACAGAAATAGAAACTACTTCCGAATCAGAATCTTCAATTTGCCTTTTGAATCGTACCTGCTTTAAATTAAGTATAATCTCGGTTACATCTTCTACAACACCAGAAATAACAGAGAACTCATGTTCTACTTTGTCAATCCTAACTGAAGTAATGGCATAGCCTTCCAATGAAGAAAGCAATACCCTTCTTAATGCGTTCCCAACAGTTAATCCATAACCAGGTTCCAAAGGACGAAATTCAAATTTCCCTTCGAAATCTGAGGAATCGATCATTATTACTTTATCGGGTTTCTGAAAATTAAATAATGCCATAATTGGATCAGTGTTGTTTATTTAGAGTATAACTCGACTATTAATTGTTCTTTGATATTTTCTGGAATCTGAAGTCTTTCAGGAACAGCAACAAAATTACCTTCCATCTTTTCACTATTCCATGTCATCCACTCATAAACTGCGCTATTTGCACTTAATGAATCTTGAATGCTCTGTAAGGATTTTGATTTTTCCCTTACTCCTACAACATCACCTGCCTTTAAGGAGTATGATGGTATATTTACTAACTCACCGTTAACGGTAATATGTCTATGGGAAACCAATTGTCTTGCTCCGCTTCTGGTTGGCGCAATACCCAATCTAAACACAACGTTATCTAGACGACATTCACATAATTGCAAAAGAATCTCACCGGTAACTCCTTCTTTTCTTTTTGCAGATGCAAATAAATTTCTAAATTGTTTTTCCAAAATACCATATGTGTATTTGGCTTTTTGTTTTTCCATCAACTGCACAGAGTATTCGGATTTCTTTCCTCTTCTTCTGTTATTACCATGTTGCCCTGGAGGGTAATTTTTCTTTTCAAAAGACTTATCGTCTCCGAATATCGCTTCTCCAAACTTACGAGCGATTTTTGATTTTGGTCCTGTATATCTTGCCATTTTCTAAAAATTTGAAAGCGAGATCATGAATTAAGGCTTATCCTTCGATAATCGTAATTACACTTTCTATGAAATATTAAATTGATTAAACTCTTCTTCTTTTTGGAGGTCTACACCCGTTGTGCGGCATAGGTGTAACGTCTATAATTTCGGTAACTTCAATACCTGAATTATGTATAGAACGTATAGCAGATTCCCTACCATTGCCTGGTCCTTTTACATAGACCTTTACCTTTCTTAAACCAGCTTCATGTGCTACTTTAGAACAATCCTCTGCAGCTACCTGAGCAGCATATGGGGTATTCTTTTTAGAACCTCTAAAACCTAATTTCCCAGCCGAAGACCATGAAATTACATCACCTTTCTTATTTGTTAAAGAAATAATGATATTGTTAAAAGATGCTGTTACGTGTGCTTCACCTACAGCATCAACGATAACTTTACGTTTTTTGGTTACCTTAGTATTTGCCTTTGCCATACTTATTTATTATTTAGTAGCTTTCTTCTTGTTAGCAACTGTTTTACGTTTTCCTTTTCTAGTTCTAGAATTATTCTTAGTACGTTGACCTCTTAATGGCAAACCTGACCTGTGACGAATACCTCTATAACAACCAATGTCCATTAAACGTTTAATGTTCAATTGGGTCTCCGAACGTAACTCACCTTCAATCGTATAAAAGGAAACAGCTTCCCTGATGCGACCAATTTCATCGTCATTCCAATCAGAAACTTTAGTATCCTCACTCACTTGGGCTTTTTCCAAAATTTCCTTAGCTCTACTTTTTCCAATTCCAAAAATGTAGGTCAAGGCTATAACACCTCTCTTTTGTTTTGGTATATCTATACCTGCGATTCTTGCCATAATTACCCTTGTCTTTGTTTAAATCTAGGATTCTTTTTGTTGATTACGTACAATCTACCTTTTCTGCGTACTATTTTGCAGTCGGCACTTCTCTTTTTAACTGATGCTCTTACTTTCATCTTGCTATCTTAGTATCTATAAGTAATTCTTGCTTTTGTAAGATCATATGGACTCATTTCCAATTTAACCTTATCTCCAGGTAATAACTTTATATAGTGCATACGCATCTTACCTGAAATATGCGCTGTTACCACGTGACCGTTTTCTAATTCAACACGAAACATTGCATTAGACAACGCTTCTATTATGGTACCATCTTGCTCTATCGCTGCTTGTTTAGCCATAAATTATGCTACTTTTCTATTTTTACCGGTTTTCATTAAACCATCGTAATGTCTATTCAATAAATATGAATTCACCTGTTGTACCGTATCTATTGCAACACCCACCATAATTAACAATGAGGTTCCTCCGTAAAACAAAGCCCATCCTGCCTGTACATCCAACAACTTCACAACTACTGCTGGTAACACGGCCAACAGAGCTAAAAATATAGAACCTGGCAATGTTATTAATGACATTATTTTATCTAAAAAGTCTCCAGTTTCTTTTCCAGGCCTAATTCCTGGTATAAAACCACCGCTTCTTTTTAAATCATCGGCCATTTTGTTAGTCGGTACTGTAATAGCAGTATAGAAATAGGTGAATATTATAATTAACAGTGCAAATAAAATATTATATGCCCAACCAAAAATATCACTAAACTGTACTTGCATCCATTGCCCAAAAGAAGTATCATCAAAAGCACCTCCAATCATACCTGGTACAAACATAATTGCTTGTGCAAATATAATAGGCATTACACCAGAAGCATTCAGTTTTAATGGAATATATTGCCTAGACCCCATAATATTTTTCTCATAGCCTCCAGATGCAGTTCTTCTAGCATATTGTACTGGTATTTGACGTGTTGCCATAACTAATAGTACACTTGCAAGTATTACCAAGAACCAAACAATAACCTCAATAAGTATGAACATTAGTCCACCATTGTTATTGGTTGTTCTTGAAATAAATTCTTGAACAAATGACTGTGGCATAGTAGCAATAATGCCAATCATGATCAATAAAGAAATACCATTACCAATACCTTTATCAGTAATTTTCTCCCCTAACCACATGGCAAATACACAACCTGTTACCAGTATAATTACCGCAGGAACCATAAATTCCAAACCTTTACCAAGAACAAAAGCGCTATCACGAACACCAAATGCCTCAAGGCCATACAAATAAGCTGGTGCTTGAACAATACAAATTCCAATAGTTAGCCATCTAGTTATTTGGTTTATTGTCTTTCTACCGCTTTCTCCCTCTTTCTGTAATTTTTGTAAATAAGGTATGGCAATACCCATTAACTGTACTACAATTGAGGCAGAGATATAAGGCATGATTCCTAATGCAAAAATAGAGGCATTAGCAAAAGCTCCTCCAGTGAACGCATTTAGTAGACCAAAAATACCTTGGTCAGTACTATCGGCCAAGCCACCTAATTGTGTAGAATCTATACCGGGAAGAACAATTTGGCAACCAAAACGATATACCAACAAAAGACCTAAGGTAATCAGTATTCTATTCCTTAGCTCTTCTATCTTCCAGATATTGGATATTGTATCAATAAAATTCTTCATGTTCTCGCTTATGCTTATAGACTTATTGCCTCACCACCAGCCGCTTCAATCGCAGCTTTTGCCGTGGCAGTAAATTTATGTACCGATACTTTTAAGGAAGCCTTTAATTCACCGCCTCCTAAAATTTTAACTAAATCATTCTTTCGAACAATTCCATTCTCCACCAAAGTTTCGAAAGTCAAAGTATCCTTGATAATTTTATTATCCACTAACTCCTGTAACTTATCAAGGTTTATTCCTTTATAGTCCTTTCGGTTAATATTTGTAAAACCAAACTTAGGCACACGTCTTTGAAGTGGCATCTGACCACCTTCAAAACCAATTTTCTTAGAGTAACCAGATCTAGATTTAGCACCTTTATGCCCTCTTGCAGCAGTTCCGCCTTTACCAGAACCCTGTCCTCTTCCTAGACGCTTTCCATCTCTGTTTACTGAACCTTCAGCAGGTTGTAGATTACTTAACTTCATTAGATCTTATCTTTAAGCTTCTTCTGTAGAAACCAAATGTTTAACTTTATTTATCATTCCAAGAATATTAGGTGTAGATTCATGCTCTACTACCTGACCAATTCTTTTTAGTCCAAGAGCTTCCAAAGTCCTCTTTTGATTCTGAGGCTTTTTAATACCACTCTTAACTTGTTTTACTTTAATCTTTGCCATAATTCTCTAGACTTACCCTTTAAAAACTTTCTCCAAGGAAACTCCTCTTTGTTGTGAAATTGTCTTAGCGTCCCTAAGCTGTAACAAAGCATCAAAAGTTGCTTTTACAACATTATGAGGATTGGAAGAACCTTGTGATTTTGATAATACATCATGAACACCAACAGCCTCCAATACGGCTCTAACCGCACCACCAGCAATTACTCCGGTACCATGGGATGCAGGTTGAATATAAACCCTTGCGCCACCATACTTACCTTTTTGTTCGTGAGGAAGTGTACCTTTATTTAATGGGATACGAATTAAATTCTTCTTTCCATCCTCAATTGCCTTAGCAATTGCGGTAGCAACTTCTTTCGATTTACCTAGGCCATGTCCTACAACACCATTTTCATCACCAACAACTACTATAGCAGAAAAACCAAATGCTCTACCACCTTTAGTAACTTTAGTTACACGTTGTACACCAACTAACCTATCTTTTAAATCTAAACCTCCCGGCTTAACAGTTTCTACGTTTTTGTATTTCTGGAACATCCTCTTAATTTAAAATTTTAGTCCTGCTTCCCTTGCCCCTTCAGCCAAAGATTTCACTCTACCATGGTATAAATTACCACCTCTATCAAAAGCTACCTTTTCTATACCGGCTTTTACTGATTTTTCAGCGATAGCCTTACCTACTAATGCAGCCTTTTCTGTTTTATTTCCCTTAGTCTCAGCAATATCCTTGTCTCTTGAAGAAGCAGATGCCAAAGTAATACCTTGTACATCATCTATCAACTGAGCGTAAATTTCACTATTACTTCTAAAAACCGATAATCTTGGTCTTTCAGCTGTCCCGGAAGATACCTTACGGATTCTTCTTCGGATTCTATATTTTCTTTGTGTCTTTGATAATCCCATAATACTATTATTAAGCCGATTTACCTGCTTTTCTTCTTAAAATTTCGCCTACAAACTTGATACCTTTTCCTTTGTAAGGCTCTGGCTTACGGAAAGATCTAATTTTTGCAGCTATTTGACCCACTAACTGTTTGTCATGCGAAGTTAATTTTACGATTGGGTTCTTACCTTTTTCAGAAATTGTCTCCACCTTAACCTCAGGGGCTAGATCAATAACTATATTGTGTGAGAATCCTAAAGCTAAATCCAATTTTTGACCTTGATTACTAGCTCTATAACCTACACCTACCAATTCTAATTCTTTAGTCCATCCTTTAGATACACCTTCTACCATATTAAGAATCAAAGAACGGTAAAGACCATGTTTAGCCTTGTGCTCTTTAGAGTCTGATGGTCTTGTTACAAAAGCTTCACCGTCCTCAACTTTTACAGCTACTCCCGAAAACTCTTGCGTTAATTCACCCAATTTACCTTTAACAGTAATTAAGTTATCCTTGATTTCTATTGAAACCCCCTCAGGGATTGCTATTGGATTATTTCCTATTCTAGACATCTTCTAACTCTTTATTCTATTAATATACGTAGCATAAAACCTCACCACCAACATTCTCTGCCTTAGCTTGCTTACTTGTCATTACGCCATGCGATGTAGAAACAATTGCAATACCAAGTCCGTTCAATACACGTGGTAAATCTTCACTTCCTGCATATTTTCTAAGACCAGGTTTACTAATTCGTTGTATCTTTTTGATAACAGGCTCCTTAGTCATTTTATCATACTTCAAAGCTATTTTAATGGAGCCTTGAACCTTATCTTCTTCAAACTTGTAACTCAAAATATATCCTTGATCGAACAATATTTTGGTAATCTCCTTTTTCAAGTTAGACGCAGGAATTTCAACAACCCTATGTCCGGCTCTACTTGCGTTTCTAACTCTTGTTAGGTAATCTGCTATAGTATCTGTAACCATTTATATAAAATTCGGTAACGGTTTTTAGCTTATGCTAAACCTGAAACCAGTTAAATTCTTTTTACCAACTAGCTTTTTTAACACCTGGTATTAAACCTTGGTTTGCCATTTCTCTGAACATTACCCTTGAAATTCCAAAAGTTCTCATGTAACCCTTAGGTCTTCCAGTTAACTTACACCTGTTGTGCATACGCACTGGTGAAGCATTTTTTGGTAATTTTTGTAGCGCTTCATAATCTCCGGCCTCTTTTAACGCTTTTCGTTTCTCAGCATATTTTGCTACCGTTCTTGCCCTTTTTCTTTCACGGGCTTTCATTGATTCTTTAGCCATACTAGTTCTTTTTAAAAGGTAATCCCAATTCTGTTAATAATGATTTTGCTTCCTTATCTGTTTCCGCTGAGGTCACAAAAGTTATATCCATTCCATTGATTCTATTGATTTTATCAATATTAATCTCAGGAAATATTATCTGTTCTGTAACACCTAGGT
>CBFIGW010000162.1:0-6878 GCA_965662155.1 Maribacter sp.
TGAAGGGCCAAGACGGCGCCGCAATTGGCATTCTTATCCATAATACAGGCATCTAGTGTCACATTACCGTCACGATCTGGCCTGCCTCCATTGCCCACGGTTTGGTTGGTTAAGTCATTCTCCTCCACCATTACGCCTTCATGAACTGCATCTAATGAGTTGCCGCCTGCATTTAATACTTCCCAGGCTTTGGTTGTGGCATTTCTAAAATCCCAGGTACATATGGCTATTGGAAAAGAGGTTTTTAATGAGGTGGTAGATTCTTGTTGAGTACTTTTTTCAACGTATGAGGCTATTAATGGGGCCGAGAACATACCTGCTGTTACCGCGCCAGAATTTTTTAGAAACTTTCTTCTTTTCATTACTTTAAATTTGACTCTATGGCTTAGTTTTATAAAGTGCAAAGCCTAGCGACGTGATTTAGTTTGTTATTAAATGACTCGTGGTTTTGTCCCAAGTATTATTTACTAAATTAGAGCTTTAAATATAGGAATATGCTAGTAGAAGTTTGCGCCAATTCTTTAGAATCTGCCTTAAATGCACAAAAAGCCGGTGCGAATAGGATTGAACTTTGTTCAGAATTGGCGGTTGGTGGTATTGCACCTTCCTATGGACTTTTGAAAAAGGTAAGGGAGCATATTTCCATTCCTGTTAATGTCCTCATACGGCCCAGAAGTGGAGATTTTACCTATTCAAATTTAGAATTGGAAATTATGAAGCAGAATATCCAGCTCTGTAAAGAATTAGGGTTTAATGGGGTAGTGTCCGGTATTTTAAAGGCTGATTTTACATTGGATATTGATAGGACCCGTGAATTATTGGTTTCTGCCAAGGGTATGGAATTTACTTTCCATAGAGCCTTTGATTGGGTCAAAGACCCGTTTAAAACATTAGGGGAACTTGAAAGTTTAGGGGTGAATACCATTTTATCATCTGGACAACAAAAATCGGCAATTTTAGGTATTGATTTACTTTCTGAATTAAAAACAAAATCTACTTCGTGCATTGTAATGCCTGGGTCTGGAATTAAAATGGATAATGTGTATCGATTTAAGGAAAAAGGATTTTCCGTAGTTCATTTATCTGGTACTCAATTTCGGAAAACGCTACATGAGAATCCCAGAATCTCCATGAACTCACCTAACTTTTTATTGGATGATAGTTTGCCAATTACATCTCAGGAAACTATTGAATCGGTGATAAATAAGGTTAAATAAAACGCAAAATCTATTTTAAAAGGATATCAAAAAATATCTTTGTAAAAAACATTCTATGTTACGCTGGATAATCTTCGTTATTATTTATATAGGTTTAAGCTTATATGTGCTACAAGCTTTGAAAACGGTTTGGCGACAACCAATTTGGTACTATGTTTATATGGTTTTGGCCTTTTTGGTTATTGCTAATTTTATTTATCAGTTCACGGCGGGGGAAGAAGCCGGAAGGGTTTTGAGTAGACCTAAAAGTTACGCATTTGGTTTTTTGCTTACGATTTTAACTTTTAAGGTTATAACCATATTTTTCCTTTTTTCGGAAGATATATTTAGAGTTTTGTCTGCCGGTTATGAAAAGATTTTTGGGGCTACTAAATCATTTAGCTTGCCAGAGCGGAGGCGTTTTTTAAGTTTATTGGCCCTTGGTATTGCTGCTTTGCCATTTGGGGCATTGCTCTATGGTATGTATAAAGGCAAATATAATTTTAAGGTTTTGAAGTACAATTTAGAGTTTGATGACCTTCCAGAAGATTTTAACGGCTATCAAATCACTCAGATTTCCGACATTCATAGTGGCAGTTTTGATAATAGGGAAAAGATAGCTTATGCGGTAGACCTTATAAATAAACAAAAAAGTGATGCTATATTGTTTACCGGTGATATGGTGAATAATAAAACAGAAGAGATGCTTCCTTGGTCAGAGCTTTTTAGCACGCTAGAAGCACCGGACGGTAAGTATTCTGTACTTGGCAACCATGATTACGGAGATTATATTGAGTGGGAGACAGAGGAATTAAAAAGTAAGAATCTTGAAGATCTAAAAGACCTACAGAGAGAAATGGGATTTGACCTATTGTTAAATGAACATCGCTATTTGGAAAAGGGGAAGGGAAAAATTGCTTTGGTAGGTGTTGAAAACTGGGGTAGAGGAGGTTTTAAAAAAGCCGGGGACCTTAAAAAGGCAACCTCTAAAATTTCTATGGACGATTTTACAATATTGATGAGTCATGATCCATCGCACTGGGAGGATGAGGTATTGCAAGATGACAAACATTTTCATTTAACGCTAAGTGGTCATACCCATGGTATGCAGTTCGGGATTGAAATTCCAGGTTGGATTAAGTGGAGTCCGGTTAAATGGCGGTATAAGTATTGGGCTGGAGTCTATAAAGAACTTGGCCAATTCATTAATGTGAACAGGGGTTTTGGTTTTTTGGGTTACCCAGGGAGGGTTGGTATTTGGCCAGAAATCACCGTAATAACCCTAAAAAAGAAATCATTAACATGATTTTAACCTGTTGAAGGCCTACAAAATAATTGGGAACCGTAGTTTTTTAACATTTTTTACTACATTTGGCTAACAAAGAAAAGCCGATTATATGTCAAAATTTGGTGAACTTATAGATTTAAATGTTCCAGTATTACTGGATTTCTATGCAGAATGGAACGAACAGTCTACTTCTATGCATCCCGTTCTAAGGGATGTTGCTGCTGCACTTGGTGATAAGGGCAAGGTTATAAAGATAGACGTGGATAAAAACAAGGAACTTTCACAAGCACTCCGCGTTAAAGGATTACCTACCTTAATGATCTATAAAAAGGGTGAAATGGTGTGGCGCCAAAGCGGTGAACAGGACGCCAATACCCTAATTGGTATTTTGAACGAATACGTTTAAACCTCCCATTATAATTACAAAAACAAATTTCCTTAGACACCTATTCCACAAATTCTGGAACGGTATCTAGTTGGGCTTCAGTAGTTGTATTGTCATTTCTTATGGTATCCGATATAGGCATGGTGTCAATCATATCCGGGTCTCCCTTAAGGTCGGATTCTAACATTTCCATATCATCTTCATCCTTATAGAAATGCTGGAATTTATCTATATACTCATTGAAGATTAGCGTTTCTTTCTCAGCAATCTCACGGTCATCATTGGCTATCAAGGTATCTATATTTCTTCTATAGGCTTCCATATCTGCAATAATATCATCAATATTGCTGTATTGCTCGTCTAGACTGGTAGATGCATAATATTCCAAACGTTCTTGATATTTCTTCTTTAGGATTTCAAAAAGTGCTCTTGCGTTTTGGGTTTCGCCCACTTTGTAATAACCATCAACAAATGGCTCTACCAAAGTATAATACCCAAAACTCTCAACGGGCATATTGGTTAATGAAATTTCTATAATTTCTTTAGCTCTATCAATTTTGTTTTCTTTGATCAATGCCTCCATTAATCGTGCTAAATTACCCCGGTACGACACGCTTTGAATTCGTGTTTGGGTATCGTGATAAATGTTTTTATCGCCCGAATTACCCCAATCCCATTTTTTAACAATGTCGTACATAAGGTCCGTATCAATTCTACCCATTTCAAAGGAGTTGGGACGTTCTGTTCGTATGGGAACCAGTTTATAGGCTAAACCATCTAATTGTAAATAATCTTTCATCCATAAATATTCCGCATCATCAAAACTACCTCCAGAAAAGTATAATGGTCTTTTCCAATTGTTATTGGCCAATATATCTAGCATCATCATGCTTTTCTTGGTAATTACGCTGGGAAGGTCAATGTCAATATAATCAACAATTAATGCGGAATCCTTTGTTTTCACCAATCCGCTTTCCAGTACATTTTGCTTGTTTACCGGTACCCTAATTTTATTAGTAGGGTAAAAAACCATGTTTTGGGTGTTTTCCGAGTATTGGCTTAAATCTGCTCCTTGTTGCTCAAATAGGTACTTTAATTTGGTTCTGGGCTTATCGCTATCTATCCAATTTATAAAATCTTTAATGGGCCATCTGTTTTCTGTTATTCCTTGATGATAAAGCACATCTCTATTTCCCCATCGGTATTTTTCATGTTCTATTTGGGAAGGAATAGGGTCACTTTCATAGGCCTTTTTTTTCATTTGGTCAACGTACCAGTCTGTTTCAAATAAACTCGTACAAACAATTCTTACATCTGTCCTGTATTGTTCAATTTCCTGAGCGTACCAAAGTGGAAAAGTGTCATTGTCTCCTATGGTGAAAAGTATAGCACCAACGTCCTCTTGAGTAGAATCTAAATATGCCTTAGCAGATGCATTTGCCGTAAAACGATTAGACCGATCATGGTCATCCCAATTTTGCACGGCCATTACGGTTGGTACTGCTAAAAGACAAAGTGCAACAACAATTGGTGCTAAAATTTTAGGGGCAATCCAATCTTTAAACCCATCATAAAGGCCATATACACCTAGGCCAATCCATATAGCAAATATGTAAAAAGAGCCAACGAGCGAATAATCTCGTTCCCTAGGCTGAAATATGCCGGGGTTTGTATAAAACTGTATAGCAAGACCTGTAAACAGAAAGAATATCATTAATACCCAGAATTGCTTTGGGTTCTTTGATATTTGAAATACCAAACCAATAATTCCCAATAGTAGCGGTAAGAAGAAATATGTATTTCTGCCTTTATTGTTCTCGATGTCACTTGGCAGGTTTTCTTGGCTACCTAATCTCCAGCTATCAAAGAATGTAATGCCACTAAGCCAATTTCCATTATCATTATATCTGCCTTGGACATCATTTTGCTTACCCACAAAATTCCACATAAAATAACGCAGGTACATGTAGTTAAATTGGAACTCAACCATGTATTTGATGTTTTCCCAAACCGTAGGTGGTTCAACTTCTATATAATCACTGAACCTTTTTAAGAAACTAATATATTGGTCGGCATCTATCTCGCCATTGGCAAATCCTGCCTTTACCTGGTTCACGGCTTCCTTTAACTCCGTATTGGACTGGGTCATCCTAAAATCCAAAGGGCCAAAATATTGCATATAGTTAGATGCATTCTGGGAGCTCCACATTCTAGGTAATAAGCCTTGATGTTTTGGATTTGGGCCTTGTTCTGCATCTTTGTATTTATTTACAATGATATATTTGCCAAGCGTATAGTCCTTTTCATATTTGGGCTTGCCATCTCTGTCCTCACCTGCTGGAGCAAACATATCGGAATAGTAGGTGCCATAAACCGGACTATCCACCCCTGGGTATTGTTCCCTATTGTAATATGCCAATAGCGCTCTGGCATCTTCAGGATTATTTTCATTTATGACCACATTTGCATTGGCGCGAATGGGCAGCATCAACCAGGATGAAAAACCTAAGAAAAGAAACATAAGGCATAAAACTATCGTATTGGCTACCTTATAATTGTTTTTTCTTGTATACCGTAATCCAAAATAAAAGGTAGCAATAAAAAATAATCCTACGATAATTGAGCCAGAGTTAAAAGGAAGTCCAATACTGTTTACAAAGAAAACTTCGCCCCAACCAAAAAGTTGAAGTACATAGGTTAATGAGAATTTATAAACCAACATTAATATCGCTATAACAAAAATGTTTGCCATTAGGAAATTTTTAACCGTGGTTTTCTCGTATGTTTTAAAATAGTAAAGAAGTCCAATAGAAGGAATGGCCAAGAACCCCATGAACTGAATTCCAAATGTTAGTCCTACCACAAAAGAAATGAGTATGATCCAACGATTGCCACGTGGGTCATCTAAGTTATCCGTCCATTTTAACCCTAGCCATAATAAAAGTGCCATGATAAAACTAGCCATTGCATAAACTTCTGTTTCAACGGCATTGAACCAAAAACTATCGGAATATGCAAATGCCAATGAACCTATAATTCCACTGCCTAAAACGGCAATTGCCTTGCTGTTGGTGAATTGTTCGTCTGTATCTATTAATTTTCTGGTGATATTGGTTATGGTCCAAAACATAAACAAAATGGTGAAGGCACTGGAAACACCAGATACAAGATTCACCATCATAGCTACCTGGCTTGGCTCAAATGCAAACATGGCAAAAAAGGCGCCAATCATCTGTAGCAATGGTGCTCCTGGTGGATGACCTACTTGTAATTTGGCTGCGGTGGCAATATATTCACCCGCATCCCAAAAACTGTTCGTGGGTTCAACCGTAATGTAGTATGTAATAAATGCAATAAAAAAAACGGTCCACCCTAAAAGTGTATCCCATTTTTGGAAGTTCTTTGAAAACATGTAACCTTAGTTAAAGCTATGTGGCGAATTTACTAATTATAATAGATAACAGACTACATTTTTTATAAACCTTTAACAGCTAATAATTATCATTTTTTTAATTATTGATTTAAAAATGTTTGTGCAAACCAAACTTTGTTTTAAATTTGCACGCTCTTAAAGGTATTGGCCCATGGTGTAATGGTAACACTCCGGTTTTTGGTACCGTCATTCTAGGTTCGAGTCCTAGTGGGCCAACTTAATTAAGCCAAATCCCGAAATCATTGTGATTTCGGGATTTTTAGTTTTAGAAATCACTGAACGGTTTTAGTACTACGTAACCTACATAATTATTTTAATGTATCTAACATCAAATAATTTTTATTAAAAGTGTTTTAGTTTAGTTATAATCCAAACGGTTTACCTTTCATGCTTACTTTAATATCCATTCATATAGGTTAATCAGTATTTCATCTTTAAAAATTAGAGGCTTTTTCAAAAACAGCTAGGTTTACGGTCCTAAATCTTAAAACCTATGAAAATAGATCTTGTAATTGTTGATGATTCTATTATTTGGTTATCCGTTGCGGAAAGACTGGCAAGATTACATCCTTTGGT
>CBFIGW010000163.1:0-6780 GCA_965662155.1 Maribacter sp.
TCAAAGAGACCATGTTGCCATCCTTATCGGCCACCGTGAGATAGGTCGTATTGCCAGTTTCTATTTCCATATCCCCTGCGGGATAGGTATCGGCAGCGTCGTCAGGATTTATAAGTTTTCGGGGTTGTACGGCATAATCATCAGATAATAATGTTTCCAATGGAATCTTGTTGAATTCAGGGTCGGCATAAAATTTGGCCCTGTCTTCGTACGCTAGTTTTTTGGCCTCGGTAAGCACATGCAAGTATTCGGTACTACCAAAACCCATTTCGCTAATATCAAATCCTTCCAAGATATTTAACATCTGAAGTGCAGCAGTACCCTGACCATTAGGCGGAAGTTCCCAAACATCATAACCCCGATAGTTCACGGAGACGGGCTCTACCCAGTTGGACGTATGGCTAGCCAAGTCTTTATAACTTAAAAATCCGTCATGTTTTTTCATGTAGCTATCAATGGTTTTGGCAATAGAACCCTTGTAAAATGCATCCCGACCCTCTTTGGCAATGAGCTGATAGGTATTGGCCAAATCGGTATTTACAAACACCTCGCCCTTTATAGGCGGACGGCCATTTGGCATATAGGTGTCGGCAAAACCCGGTTGGTCTTGTACCGACTCATAATTGGAAGCCATTTCATAGGCAATCACTTCCGATACCGGAAATCCATTATTACCATAATCAATGGCAGGTTGTAAAATTTTATCCATGGACAGTTTCCCGAATTTTTCGTGTAATGTGAACCAGCCATCTACACAACCCGGTACCGATACCGGCAATGGGCCATAAAAAGGGACATATTTTAATCCTTTTTCTATGAAATAATCAATGGATAGCGATTTGGGTGCCCTACCACTACCATTGAAACCGTACAATTTTTGTTCCTTGGCCGACCATACAATGGCGAAGATATCCCCTCCAATACCACAACTTGCAGGTTCTACCAATCCTAACACCGCATTGGCCGCTATTGCGGCATCCATGGCACTACCCCCTTTTTTTAAGATTTCCAAGGCCGCTTGGGTAGCCAAAGGCTGACTGGTCGCCGCCATACCGTTTTGTGCCAGAATTTCGGAGCGTGTCGTAAAGGTTTCACCGGTTAATCTATCTTGGGCACATAATATATTTCCCAAGGTTATTAAAGTAATAATAGTTGGTAAAAATTTCATTTTCATATTTTAAAAAGTGTTCTCTGTTTTAACGATAGCCATTTAAATAGTTAGAATTGATTTAGTAAATGTTTAATATCCTTAAATATAAACATAGCGAGCTCAGTTTCCCATGCTTATTCGAAAAAAAATGATTTTGAAATAATGGGCAATTCGTTTTAATTAAGTTTTCAGATTTATAAGCCTCGGAGGAATTTATTCTCAAAACTTTAGCTGCAAGTAATATGGCTAATCACCAAGTTTTGACCAGTTTTACTTGTTTTTGTTAATATTTAAAAGACTTAACAACAAGTAATCAACCCTTTACTCCTCATATTCGTGTTTTGCCAACATAAATTTATTTCTTTTTAATTAATAGTTAAATTTTGCGATACTGAACTATAAAATGCCACTAGTATATTATTTGTTGAAGAGTTTGTTTGAAGCTAAGAAGTTTCTTAGACTATCACTACTACTGTGTATTTTAGTAACCTATCAACTTACTGGGCAAACTACTTTTGCGGATAATTTCTCTAGTTTGGACTATGACAGACAAGATGGTAATGCAAATTGGTCTACAGATTGGATAGAAAGTGGCGATAGTAACCTAGGACCTACTGCACAATATATCAGTATCCAAAGTAATCAATTGTACATGTATTATCTATGGTCAGAGGATATTAGAAGAACCGCCAATTTAACTGGTGCAACCTCGGCAATTTTAAGCTTTGATTATGTAACCAATAGTTTAGGTGGCGGTAAACAGCTAGGTGTTTTTATCTCTAATGACGGAGGGAGTACTTTTAATTCTATAGCAACCCTTTCGGGCAATGGAACATTTACACAAGATATTTCAGGTTATATTGCATCAAATACAGTAATTCGCTTTGCAAAATCTAACACTAACTGGGATTCCAATGATAATGCAAGTATTGATAATGTCCTTATTTCAGCTGTCATACCGGTAGATACCGATGGTGATGGTATTGGGGATGTAGTTGATCTAGATAATGATAATGATGGTATTTTAGATTGGGATGAATGTCCTTATACGCCTTTAGTTACACAATCTTTCACCTCAACAAATGGTACTACGGTAACTAATACAGCCTCTAATGGCAGAGGAAAACTGTTTATAGATTTTATTTCTATTGATAATTCCTTTAATCTTACAATCAACGGTACAGATATAGCTACGGAATTTCAATTTCAACCTGGTGCGCCAGGGAACTTTGCACGTTTTGATACCGGATTCACTTATGGCCAGGCAGGGGTGCCACAACTATGGTCTATGACTGGTTCTTTGGCAAACCCCATCTTACGGGTAATCATAGATTCTGACGGTCATTTAGAATTGTTTGGTGCACAATCCTCAGGTGGACCGCTGGTAGATTTGACCTTGGATACACCACCAACTACGGTTCCATGGAACGCTACCGGAAGTAATACAATAAGTATTGGGCAATATGTTACCGGGCCTACAAATATGAACGGGGAACTAAGGTTTAGTGAAGAATGTGATACAGATGGTGACGGTATTTTGAACCGGTTTGACTTAGATAGTGACAATGATGGCATTTATGATGCTGTTGAAGCAAACCACGGACAACCACATACCAACGGGGTTGTTAATGGGTTGGTTGGCACTGATGGCATTCCTAACACAGTACAGTCAGATCCCAATAGCGGTAACGTGAATTATACTTTAAGGGATTCTGACAATGATGGAAATATAGATTCGATAGAATTGGATGCAGATGATGATGGCTGTTCAGATGTGTTAGAAGCTGGCTTTTCTGATTCCAATAGTGATGCTATTTTGGGGGGAGCAGGTTTAACAGTTGATGGTGATGGTGTGGTAACCTCAGGAATAGATGGTTATACTACCCCAAATGATGCCGATACCAACAGCATATTCGATTTTCAAGAAGTAGGTGCCGAGCCTATAATTAATACCCAACCTGTAACAACAACAATTTGCCCAGGTTGCCCCGGTGTTTTTACAATTTCCGCAACCAATGCTGATGCCTACCAATGGCAAAGATTCAATGGTGGTAGCTGGGTAGACCTTACCAATACAGGCATCTATAGTGGAACAGACACAATAAGTTTAACTATTACCAATCCTGCTCCTAGCAATCACGGGGAACAATATAGGGTTGTGTTGGACAATTATACCTACACTTGCATACAAACTATTTCCAATATCGTAATCCTCAATGTTAGGGTTTCTTCAGTTATTACTAATCGCCGTATTACGTATCGGGTAAGCCGTAATTAATTGCTCCATATTTTATAGACAGTACCGCTAATTGCTATAAAGTACAAAGGCTACAGGGTTACTTCAAATGTAAAATCAAATAGGTAGTAATAAGAAGCTCATTTATAGAGAAAAATAGAATTTTATTTACAATAAAATTCTATTTTCTAACCAGCGTTGTATAAGAACATCGTTATTGGAAATATCAACAAGATGGAATTTCGTAAAACTTTTAAAAGCGCGTGAGTCCTGTATACGTTCCAAACAAACCGATACCGGGGAGAAATAGTTGGAATGTATTAAAAATAGTTCACCCTTATGTTTTAAAAGATATCCTACATGACCGGTATCAAAACCTATGAAATGGAGCCCTTCCTTGGTCAATTTATTAATTTCTTCAATTGCTTTTTCTGGGTTTTCTTGTACGATATTATAGATTGGTGAACCGCAACTAATAGCTTTAGCTTCATCAATTGGTGATTTTTGGGCCAATTTATACCGATTCAATTTTATACCCATATCCCTTAAAGTGGTAGATATAAAATAACCACACGCAATCTCACCTTGATTGGGTGTTGCAGTATGTCCACCAAAACTCCATGGGGTGCCATACCAATGTGGTATAATTCTATTGACTAATTGATTGGTAAATTCGGCTTTTATGCTGTCCAAAGAAATGGAACCCTGTCTATGTTGATTACCTAATTTTTCACGAAGTATCCCAATTTCAGTTTTGGTTTCTAAATATGAAATTGTATCCTTGTTCTTTTTAGTCATTACTAAAACAGAATCTATGGACCACCCAATATTAAATTGGTTAGCCAAGCTTACATCGTACGTGCTACTTACTTTAATTGGTTTTGATTCAAACGGCATTTCGTATTCAAATCCCAACATTAATAATAAGGAGAAAATTAGCATAGAAAATTTTTATAAATGGCTTTTAGGCTATAATAGGTTAACGTATAATTAGAGAATCCATTTTGAAGAAAACGTTAAACTTTACCTATTTTATGATTAATGGTCATTGTTAGATGTTAAGGTTTACCGCCCACCAGACTTCATAATCACCGGGCAATAATGGCCGATAACTTTGATATCCCTGGTCCGCAATACGTATGCCCAGAATTTGATTCTTTTCATCACATTCATAACCTAAGAAAATAAAGGAATGTCCAAATGGGTCAAAATTTTTGTTGTTCACCCCTTTTACTACCAAATCATAATCTTTACGCCTTTTCCATACCTGCATTAGGGCACCTGGCTGTAATTCACCACTCCAAATCCCAAACCAATCTACAAGCGTACCCATACCTGCATAGGCAATGGCCCCTGCGTTGCCCTTGCCCCTATATTTGATAGGAAGCGAACGCCAACCCTCATGTGTGCCTTGGGCCGACACATATAAATTATGATATACCTCACTGGGTGTGTAATAGTCTGTGGCCATGCTATCTGGGAGATCTTCATAAATAGGATGACCATGAACACTCTCATAAGCGTCTTCAAATCTTGTTTTGCTTACGGTAAGGCAATGCCCTCCAGGTTGTTTTTTGTTACTGTTTAAATAGTCTTCAACAATTCTGTTGGCTACCTTTCTGTTATCTTCTAAATGCCCAAATTGCTCCAATTCCAATAGTAACTCTACTCGTAAGTTTTTATCATTTACTAGTAAAGTAGAGTCTATTTTTTTCATTACAACCGTAGATTCCGAAAGAGGTTGATCTACCTCTATGGGTTCAATACTAATTTGGAAATGGTCATCAGGGATCAAATTCTCCTTCAAACTATCACTAATAGCATCATTTACAATATTATTTTTATCTGTTAGTTTATTATTCTTTTGTTTGTCAACGTCTAAATTAATATTGTTTTGGGACTTACAACCGAAAAGGAGCACGCTCAAAATTATAACCATACCTAGATACCTATAAGGTTCTGATTTTCTATAAAAAACCTTGGCCATGATGCTAATCATATATAATAGAATTGAATTTTTGTCATGTCCTGTATGGTTATAGAAAGGTCCAAGCCAATTATCATAATTCTATTTTAGAATTATTCAAGATAAGGGCTACTCAAATATATACTATTTTGAGAATTACTTACTTGTATTCAATTATACAGTTTATTAAGTAGCTAGACTTCTTTAACTTAAATTGGCGCCAAGACCTTATACCCTTATCTTTACCAACTTTGGGATGTTTCCCAGAACTTTTATGTATGGGCTTATGATATTTAAAAAATTACATTCGGATATATTGGAAGCCTTAGAGCGCTTACAGATTGAAGCCCCTACTCCATTTCAAACTGCTAGTATTCCTGTAGTTAAAAGCGGTGTAAATGTGTTTTGTGTTGCGCCTAAAGGAAGTGGTAAAACGACTACACTAATTCTTACCACCCTTCAAAAATTAAAGTGTCAAGCGGACGGCAATGCACCCCGTGCCCTGGTAATTGTTGAAAATAAAACTGAGGTACTTGAACTCTATGATGCTTTTTTAAACTACACAAAATATACCTCATTGCGAGTATATGCTAGCTATGAACAATTACATATAGATGTTCAAAAATCTGAAATTTATATGGGTATTGATATCTTAATAACAACACCCAAAACCATACAAAAATTATTTCTGACCAATGGGGTAAGTGTCGCGGCCCTTAAAATATGTAGCGTAGACGATGCCAACTTTTTAATACAACAAAATACATTCACATCTTTAACGACTACTTCAGAGAGTATAAAAAAATGCCAATATGTTGTGTATTCTGATGAGTTGCATCCAAAAGTAAAACGTTTGCAAAACTTTTTTATGGAAGGTGCTAGAATTGTAAAACCATAAGTAGAAAAGGTTATCAGGAAATAAAAAACCCCATCATTAGTGATGGGGTTTTGTTTAAACTTGAAAGTATATGTATTAGATAACCTTTACGTTTACTGCATTTAAACCTTTGTTTCCTTCTTGTAAATCGAATTCAACTTCATCGCCTTCACGAATTTCGTCTACTAATCCAGATACGTGTACAAAGTGATCTTTTTCAACTCCTTCTTCAGTGATAAAACCAAATCCTTTTGTGTCGTTGAAAAATTTTACTGTTCCTTTACTCATTGTAATGTAATTAAATTTATAATACTTATTAGTTTGCAAAGATGGTGCCATTTTTCCGACATTCAACATTTTAATTTACTTATTTTCAATTTATTATATAAAATAGCAGCACGTATCTAATACTTTGATGATTTAAAAATCATTCATGATTTGCTTTTAATGAAGTTTTCAGCGGTAAAATTATCTCTGTTTATGAATAACAAATAAAAGAGGTCAATAAAGTATCTTCGCGCCCATGTGGATGTATTTGGGCTTATTGGCCG